>JAJYBT010000035.1 GCA_021778875.1 Acidobacteriota bacterium
ACTTCGCGCGCCTGCCGGTTGGTCAACGTGGCGATGGCGTGCTCATACACGGTGCGGGCCTGGTTTATGTCAATCATCTGCGCCCGTATGGTTTCAAGCTGGGTACGTGCCAGCGCCACATCCACTTCCGTTACCACGCCGCCGGAGAGCAGTTCCTGGGTCAGGCCCACCTGCTGCTCATAGGACCGGACCGTGGACTGGAGCAGCTTGCTCTGCGAATCCAGGCCGCGCAGCTCAAAGTAGTCCTGCGCCAGCTCGGCGTGCAGGCTCAGGTCCACCGTCGCGGCGTCTGCCGCGGTGGCCTGGGCGGATGCGCGGGTGGCTTCCACGGTTCGCCGGATGCGGCCCCAGAAGTCCGGCTCCCAGCTTGCCTGGCCTGCCAGAACCAGGTCGTTGTACTGGTTGTGGCTGCCTGCGGAGGCCAGCGGCCGGTTGGCGGAGAGCTTCTGGTGAGCTCCGGAGACGCCTGCCGAAAGCGTGGGATAAAAGGCCGCCCGTGCCGCCGCTACCTGGTCCCGTGCCGCCAGATAGCTTTCGACGGCGGCGCGCAGCGTCTGGTTGTTCTGGGTTAGCTGCTCCTCAAGCGCGTTCAGTTGCGGGTCCTTATAGACCTCCCACCAGTTGCCGCGCAGCATGCCGTCTGAAGGCGAGGCCGGTTGCCATGCACCACCGTTTGGATTGGGCGGAGGGACGATTGCCGTGGAGGCGCCCGTCTCCTTGTACGCAGGCGGAGCCTGATAGCCGGGCCGGGTGTAGTTGGGGCCGACGGGCTTGCACCCGGCCAGCAGGACCAGCCCGGCCATCAGCACTGGCGCGGCCAGCGCGGCGGTGGCCTTTCCGTGTCGCAGCAGCTGCGTCCCCGGTGTCCGCATGGCTACTTGCCCTCCGCAAGAGCCGAGTCAGCGGGGGATTCCGGCGTTACGGTCTCGCCTTCAATCAGCGAGTCGGGCGGGTCCTGGATCACCTTGTCGTCTGCCTTGATGCCGCTGATGATCTGCACGGTGGCCCCGTCATCCTCGCCGATGATGACCGGCACCAGATGCGCCTTGTTGCCCTGCACCACGGTGCCCAGTTGCAGCCCCTCGCGGCGGAAGATCAGCGCGGCCGCCGGCACGACGAAGGAGGGTGTAGACGCCGGAGCCTTGAAGTGCACCTGCGCCAGCGACCCGGGCAGCAGCTCGCCTTTGCGATTGTCCACATCCACTTCCACCAGCAGCGTGCGGCTTACCGGGTCGATTGCGTCGGCGGTGCGCACCAGCGTGCCCTGGAAGATCCGGCCCGGATGCTCGGGGAAGGTCAGGTCCAGCTTCAGTCCGCGGCGGGCCGTTGGTGCATACTGCTGCGGAACGTTGGTGTAGACGCGCAGCGTCTGGATGGCCTGCATGTGGAACAGTTCCTTGCCGGCTCCCTGATCGATCAGCTGTCCGATATCGATGTTGCGCGCCGTCACCACGCCGTCAAAAGGCGCATAGACCTTTTCAAAGGACTGCAGCTCACTGAGCCGCCGCACGTTGGCCTGCGCGGAGCGAACTGCTGCCGCCGTGGCCGCGGCCAGGTTGATGTACGTGTCTGTGTCCTGGCGCGAAACGGCGTTCGACTTCACCAGCCCCGAGTAGCGATCCGCCTGGATGCGCGCATTATTGGCGTTGGCCTGCGCGGTGGCCAGGTCGGCCTGCGCCTGTTGCAACTGCTGGTCAATCTCAGGGGTGGCGATGACGGCCAGCAGCTCGCCTTTCCTCACGTGGGCGCCGATGTCAAAGTACCAGTGCGTCAGGTAGCCGGAGGTGCGCGCGTAGATGGGCGAATCGGTATAAGCCGTCACGTTGCCCGGCAGCAGCAGACTGGTCACCGGCGTGCCCTGCTTTGGATTCAGGGCAATCACCGTGGGAGCGGCCAGCTCCTGCGTGGTGCGCGCCAGTACGCGGTCATTGCGCATGCGCGCGACCATGCCCACCGCCGCCAGCACCACCGCAACAATCAGCACCACCAGCAGGCCGACGAGGGCTTTGCGTGGCGAAGCAGATGCGGTGTGCGGCGCGCTCTCATGGTTCTGCGCTGCGTGGGAGTTCGGGTTGGGTGACTTCTTCATAACAAGCTACTCCGAAAAACGCGTTACTGGCTTAATCGAACTCATCAAACGTTGCCGACTGCGCCGGACTGGGCAGTGCACGGCGGCGGCTCTCAATCCATCCATGAATGACGGAGAAGAAGGCCGGCACAAAGAACAGCGTGGCCACCGTGGCCAGCAGCAGTCCGCCGATGACGGCGCGCCCGAGGGGCGCATTCTGCTCGCCGCCGTCGCCCAGCCCAAGGGCCATCGGCACCATGCCGATGATCATGGCCAGTGCCGTCATCAGCACCGGGCGCAGGCGGACAAAGCCGGCGTTCAGCGCGGCTTTGCGCGCGTCGCCTACCAGGACCTCAAGCTGCTCGCGGGCAAAGCTGACCACCAGGATGGAGTTGGCCGTGGCCACGCCCATGCACATGATGGCGCCGGTGAGCGCCGGCACGCTGAGCCGCGTTCCGGTAAGGAACAGGAACCACACGATGCCCGCCAGCGCCGCGGGCAGGGCGGAGATGATCAGGAATGGATCGAGCCAGGACTGGAAGTTGACCACGATGAGCAGGTACACCAGCAGGATGGAGAAGACCAGCCCGACCAGCAGGCCCACGTAGGACTTGCGCATCGTCTCGCTCTGCCCGCGCACGGCGATGTGCGATCCGCGCGGCAGGTCCTTCTCATGCGCTTTCAGGATGCGCTCCACGGAGCGCGTGACGGTGCCAAGGTCGGTCCCGTTCACGTTCGCGAAGATATCGATGACGGGCTGCACGTCGTAGTGGCTCACCGTGCCCAGTTCGGCGCCGGGCACAACCCGGCTCAGGTTGCCCAGCACCTGCACGGAGTTCTGCGCTCCGGGGGCTGCCGTTGCTGCCGGGGGCGTCGCCGCTGCGGTAGTCGGGGGTGTGGTTATGGTGGTGGTCACGGGCAGGCTCTTCAGCGCGGCCAGGGAATCAATCTGATACTGCGGCGCCATGACGGCCACGTTGTAGCTCACGCCCGACTTGGGGTCGAGATAAAAGCTGGGCGTGGTCTGGAAGCTGCCGCTCAGCGCCACCAGCAGGCTCTGGGCCACGTCCTTTTGGCTGAAGCCGATGGCTCGCGCCCGCGTTCGGTCCACGTCCACGGTCATATTCGGCATGTCGAAGGGCTGCTGGATGCGCGCGTCCGCCGCTCCGGGAACATAACGGATATCGTTCAGGATGCGCTCAGCCACGGCGCGATTGCCGTAGAGGTTCGGCCCCACAATCTGGATATCGATGGGAGCCGCCAGGCCGAAGTTGAGAATCTGCGTGACGATATCCACCGGGAGCACGTAGAAGGTGACGCCCGGATACTCGCGCGCCAGCACCTTCCGCAACTGGTCCACGTATGCCGCCGTGGGATGGTGGTCCTTTGCCAGCTGCACCTGGATGTCCGCATCGGCAGTGCCCACGGGCGCCGAGGTGGAGTAGGAGAGGTTCAGGCCGGAGTACGGCAGTCCGACGTTGTCCACAATCGTGCCCATCTCGTCTGCCGGAATCTGCTGGCGGATGGTGTTGTCAATGTGGTCGCAGAGCGCGGCCGTCTCTTCAATGCGGGTTCCGGTGTGCGCGCGCAGGTGAATCTTGAACTGCCCGGAGTCCACTGAGGGGAAGAAGTCCTGCCCCAGCCAGGGAGCCAGCACGCCAACGGAGGCGAGGGTAAAGACGAAAAAGAGAATGAGGAAGACGCGGGCGTGATCGACGCACAGCGTCAGCAGCCCCAGATACCCGCGCCGGAACTTCTCAAAGCCTTCTTCAAAGAGCAGTTGGAAGCGCGTGAAGGGGTTGTAGCTGACGCGCTTGCGCGCATTCTCCGCATCGTCGTGCTCCTTCAGCAGATACTTCGCCATGGTGGGCACCAGCGTCCGCGAGAGCAGATAGCTTGCGAGCATGGCGAAGACCACGGCCTCGGCCATGGGCACAAACAGGTAATGCGCCACGCCGCTCAAAAAGAACATGGGCACGAAGACGATGCAGATGGCCAGCGTGGAGACCAGCGCAGGCACGGCAATCTGCGCGGAGCCGTCCAGGATGGACTGCTCCAGCTCCTTGCCCGCTTCCAGATTGCGATTGATGTTCTCGATGGCAACCGTCGCGTCATCCACCAGGATGCCGACGGCCAGCGCCATGCCGCCCAGCGTCATGATGTTGATCGTCTCGTGCAGGATGGCCAGCATGGTGAGCGAGCAAAGGATCGACAGCGGAATCGAGATGGCGATAATCACCGTGGAGCGCCAGCTGCCGAGGAACACGAGGATCATGATGGCCGTGAGGCACGCGGCGATGATGGCCTCGCGCACCACGCCGTTAATCGCACTGCGCACAAAGATGGACTGGTCCGAGAGAGCCCGAATCTTCAACTGCTGCGGAAGCTGGCCTTTCATGGCGGCCAGTTTCTCGCGGATGCCCGCGATGATGTCGAGCGTGGACGACGAGCCGGTCTTCATGATGCTCATCAGGATGGCTCTGCGTCCGTCCACACGCACGATGTTTGTTTGCGGCGGAAAGCCGTCGCGCACGTGGGCCACGTCGCGCACATAGATCACCGCTCCGTTGACCGCGCGAATGGGCAGATCGTTCAGCGCGTTCACCACGTCCGGCGCGGAGTTTGTTTCCACGGCATATTCAAAGCGGTTGATCTTCATGCTGCCCGAGGGCACGATCAGGTTCTGCGCGGAGACGGCATTGACCACATCGGTGGGCGAAAGTCCCTTGGCCTGCAGCGCTGGCATGTCCAGATCTACCTGGATCTGCCGCTGCTTGCCGCCATAAGGGAACGGAGTCTGCGCGCCTTCAATGGTGGCCAGCTGGGTGCGGATAGTGTTCTGGCCCAGGTCGTATAACTGCTGCTCGTTCAGGCCCTCCCCGGCAAGTCCCAACTGCAGTACGGGCACGCTCGACGCGTTGTACTGGATGATGAACGGCGGCGTGGTTCCGGGCGGCAACTGCCGCAGCATCACCTGGCTGATGGCCGTGACCTGCGCCACCGCAGAGCCGATGTTGACGTGCGGCTGAAAGAAGATCTTGATGACGGCAACGCCGTTCAGCGACTGCGACTCGATGTGCTCAATGTCGTTGACCGCGATGGTCAGGCCGCGTTCGCTGTTGAACACGATGCGGGTCGACATCTCCTGCGCGGAGAGCCCGGAGTAGTTCCACACCACGGTGACAACGGGAATGTCGATGTTCGGAAAGATATCGGTCGGCATCGTAAGGATGCTGTACGCGCCGAGAATAAGAATCAGAAGCGCAAAGACGACAAAGGTGTAGGGCCGCCGTAACGCAAGTCGGACAATCCACATGGCCTGGTACTCACTCCTGCGGCAACCCGGGACTCCGGTGTCCTCTCCGGTCATTCCGCCGGGCTGGTGCGCGTACGCATCGGCCTGGGCGCCGTGGCTCGGGATGCTTCCTTCCCGGTTCTGACCCCGTCTGCATCGGCGGTTCCTCTGCATCCCGTGGGGCGGGGAGCGGCAGGAGGAGCGTCCGCGGAAATGCGACGAATGGCCAGCCGGGATGTACAACAGCTCGGTTGGTTTCGCGGCCGATCAGCCAGCGCTGTCGATGAATCGGCTGTCGATCTCACATCTTGTTCTTAGTGAACCGCTTTTCGCCACGTGCAGTGCATCCTGCGGCGCGTCGGCAGCTCCCTGTGCGAATAGATACAGAACGGTCTTGCTCTTGCCCGCTCCAAACGATGGACTGAAAGAATAATGGTAGTCGAAGACCCGCCCCTCCGCTGCATGCGCACGCGGCCCAAGCGGCCAGAACCGCAGCAGGCGCGGATGGACAGGGACTCTCTATTGGACGAGCCGGCAACGGCAAAAGATGCAGCTTTGTGGGCCAATCCCAAGGATTCAGCGGAGTTAAAGCCCACTCGAAGACGTGCGGATCTGCACCGGTTGCGCTGGCTTACGCTGCCAGAAAGGCCAGTACGGCCACGGCCGCGCCCACGGCCAGGCTGATCCGGTCCTTCATGGCAAACACCACCGGGTCGTCGTCCAGCTCGCCGCGCGAGGCCAGCAGCCACACCCGGTGCAGCCAGTAGAGCAGCAGGGGGACGATCAGCCAGAGTCGCGAGGCATACCGGTAGAGCGCGGTGACGTCTGGCCGCGCAATGTAGAGCATGAAGACGACCACGGCGGCATAGGCGCTTGCCGTGCCAAAGGCGCGAATCTGGTCCATGTCGGCCACCAGATAACCGCGACCGGGTGCGCGCGTGGCTCCTCGTTCGCGCACGTTCACCAGTTCGCTGAAGCGCTTGACCATGGCCAGCGAGAGAAACAGAAAGCTGGAGAAGCTCGCCAGCCATTGCGAGATCTGCGTAGCCGTGGCCGCGCCGCCGGCCAGCAGGCGCAACGTGTACAGGCCAGAGAGCAGCAGCACATCCACCACGGCCACCCGCTTCAGATAGACGGTATACGCCGTGGTGACAACGATATACAGGCCAAGCCACATAGCGAATGCGCCCGGCAACAGCGGAAGGATGGTGACCGAGGCGGCCACCAGCAGAAACGCCAGCCAGAGCCCGGCAGCCACGGGAAGATCGCCTGCGGCAAAGGGCCTTAATCGCTTCGACGGATGCCGTCGGTCGCTCTCGATGTCGAGCATGTCATTGACCAGGTAGTTGGCCGAGGCGATGAAGCTGAAGCAGAAGAACGCGGCCACCGCCGCACTGAGCGAACCCGCTTCGAGCTTGTGCGAGAGCAGCAGCGGGGCAAACAGCAGGATGTTCTTTGCCCACTGGTGAATGCGGATGGCTTTTGTCAGCGTTGGGAGCGCCGGGCGCTGATCCGTGTAGGTGTGCGCAATCGGGATGGGGCGCACACGCAGCGCCACGCGCAAGGGGAGCGTCGGGTTGGCAAGGATGGCATGGCGCGCCCCGGCCAGCACGGGCAGGTCCGCGTAGGCGTTGCCCACGTAGTCGAACTCGCCCAGCCGTGCGCGCAGGCGCTCCAGCTTGTTGCCGCCCGTCAGGTTGGTTGTGCCATCCGAGGCCAGAACGCCGTCGAAGATGCCCAGGTGCGCGGCGACGCGCTCCCCCAGCGCCATGTCTGCGCCCGTGGTCAGGTAGATCTGCCGGCCCTCCCGGCGCTCCGTTTGCAGAGCGCGCAGCAGCGGCAGGTTGAAGGGCAGCCGGTCCGCGCTCAAAGGCGCCTCGCGGGTCACTTCCTTCTTGAAGCGCGCGCGGCCATGCGCCAGCCACATGGGCAATCGCCATATCTGCAGAGGTTGCCTGCGCACAAAGAGGCACAGCGAGTCCAGCAGCGTGTCCGACTTTACCAGCGTGCCGTCCAGGTCAACGCACAGAGGCGGAGCGTGGAGGGTGGACGGGCCGGCGGCAGATTCGTCAGGCAATGGGTCCTCGCAGGAAGATCGATTGCGGTCTCAGACCGGGAAACGGAGTGCTTTCCTTCGGCGGAAACTGAGAGTGCGCTCAAACTGCAACAGAATTCACCGCAGCCGGCGACATGGCCGCAGAAGATAATGGAACGGCTGCCCCAGCAAATTATAAGGGAAGGCCAGATTCCGCCCGCGCCAGCCGACCATCGTTTCCCTTAGAATGGACGCGGCTGAAACCGTGCGCGGGCGAAACCTTTCCCGCTCCCCGAACGTCCCTGAAACGTGTGCCGGCAGTTCGCCTTGTGCCGGTTTTGCCAACGCTGCAGAGTCCCTTTTGCAGGGCAAGCATCTGAAAACAAACAAGACGGGAAACGACCCTTATGTCCATCCAAGACGCAACGGAAGTCCATTATTCTGCAACGGGCAATCTGCACCATCCGCCGTCCCGCAAAAGAACGTGGGTGCGCATTCTGGTATATCTGGCGCTGGCCAGCGCATTGGGCTTTATCGGCTGGCGCATCCACCAGAACCAGAAGCAGGCCGCGGCCAACAGTGCCAGCCAGGCCGCCGCGCTGATGAGCAGGCCGGTTCCGGTGCAGGTGGTTGCCGCCGAGCAGAAGCCCATGCCCGTCTACCTGACGGCGCTGGGCACGGTCACTCCGTATATGAGCGTCACCGTCAAGGCGCGTGTGAGCGGCGAGCTGCTCCCGGTCACATTTACAGTAGGACATGAAGTCCGCCAGAGTCAGACCATCATGGAGATCGACCCCAAGCCCTACCAGGCGGCTCTGGACCAGGCCAAGGGCACGCTTGCCCACGATGAGGCCCTGCTGAACAACGCCAAGGCGGAGTTTGCCCGCTACAAGGCTCTCTACGCGGCCGGGGTTGTCTCAAAGGAAACACTGGATGCGGATGAAGCCAACATGGGCCAGTATCAGGGCGCCATTGCGGCCGACAAGGCGGCGGTGGAAAACGCCCAGCTGCAACTGAGCTGGTGTTTCATTCAGTCGCCCATCAATGGCCGCATCGGCCTGCGCCTGGTGGACCCCGGCAACATCATCTCCGCCAACACCACCAACCTGGTCATCATCAACCAGTTCCGGCCCATCGCGGTCTACTTCACGCTGCCGGAGAACCAGCTGCCGCAGGTGCTGCGCAAGCTGGCGACCGACCGGCGCATCCCGGTGGATGCCTACGACCGCAGCGACACGCACAAGCTGGCCAGCGGCCAGCTGCTGGCGGCGGACAACCAGATTGACACCACCACCGGCACAGCGCGGCTGAAGGCCGTTTTTGACAACGGCGACGAGTCCCTGTTCCCGAACCAGTTCGTCAACATTCACCTTGTGCTGGAGAATCGCCCCTCGGCCCTGGTGGTGCCCTCCGCGGCGCTGCAAACCGGGCTGGAGGGAGCCTCCTTTGTGTGGGTGATCGAGAAGAATGAACAGGGCAGGGATGTCTCGCGCATTCAGCCTGTCCGCGTGGCGCTGGCCGAGGGGCAGGTCACGATTCTCGACAGCGGCCCGGAGGCCGGGGCGCAGATTGTGGTGGATGGAGCGGATCGCCTTCGTCCAGGGCAATTGGTCACCGTCAACATGTCGAACTCGCACCCGCAGCAGCCCGCTGCCGGCAATGGGCTGTTTACGCCGCCCGGCGGAGCCAATGGGCAGACCGGTGGCCGGCAAGGCGCAAAGGAGAAGCAGTGAGCCCGTCCCGGCCATTCATTCTGCGCCCGGTGGCCACCTCGCTGCTGATGGTGGCCATTCTGCTGGCCGGAGCGGTGGGGTATCAGCAGCTGCCGGTTTCCGCGCTGCCTGAGGTGGATTACCCCATTATCCAGGTGCTCACCTTCTACCCCGGCGCAGGGCCTGAGGTGATGGCCTCTTCCGTTACGGCTCCCATGGAGCGCCAGTTTGGCCAGATGCCGGGGTTGAAGCAGATGACCTCTGTGAGCTCCGGCGGCGGCTCCATCATCACGCTGGAATTCAACCTGGAAGAGAATATCGACGTGGCCGAGCAGGAGGTGCAGGCGGCCATCAACGCGGCAAACAGCTTTCTGCCGCCGGACCTGCCCAATCCGCCGATCTACAGCAAGGTGAACCCCGCCGATGCGCCGGTGATGACGCTGGCGCTGACCTCTGACACGCTGCCGCTGGACAAGATTGAGGACGCAGCCGACACCAACCTGGCGCAGAAGATCTCGCAGGTGATGGGCGTGGGACTTGTCTCCATTGCGGGCGGACAGAAGCCGGCGGTGCGTATCCAGGCCAATCCGGCGCAGCTTGCCGCCTACAACCTGAGCCTGGAGGATCTGCGCACGGCGCTGGCCGCGGCCAACGTCGACCAGGCCAAGGGCACGCTGAACGGCGCGCGCCAGTCCTACACCATCGGAGCCAATGACCAGCTGCTCTCCAGCAACGACTACAAGCCGGTCATCGTTGCCTATCGCAACGGGGCCGCGGTTCGCGCCTCCGACGTGGCCACGATTGTGGATGCGGCCGAGAACTCGCAGCAGGCCGCGTGGATGGACCGCAAGCCTGCGGTCATCCTCAACATTCAGCGCCAGCCGGGAGCCAACATCATTGCGGTGGTGGACCGCATCCAAAAGCTGCTGCCGCAGCTGCGCGCCAGCCTGCCCGCCAGCGTGCAGGTCAAGGTGCTTACGGACCGCACGGTCACCATTCGCGCCTCAGTGAAGGACGTGCAGTTCGAGCTGATGCTGACCATCGCGCTGGTGGTGATGGTGATCTTCCTGTTTCTGCGCAACCTGGCCGCCACCATCATTCCGTCGGTTGCCGTGCCGCTGTCGATTGTGGGCACATTCGGCGTGATGTATCTGCTGGGCTACTCGCTTAATAACCTTACCCTGATGGCGCTCACCATCTCCACCGGCTTTGTGGTGGATGATGCCATCGTCATGATCGAG
>JAJYBT010000036.1 GCA_021778875.1 Acidobacteriota bacterium
CTCATTCAGCCGGCCGGGCTCGCGATACTGGTGGCGGGTCCATGCGCCGCCCTGCGGACCGGGGTTCTCGTACCAGTAGGCTCCGCTCAGGATGTCGGGCCGCCCGTCGCCGTTCATATCCAGCGTGGTCACGCCTTCGGCATGGTCCGTGCCCAGACGGTGGACGAAAAATGTTGCCTGCATCACGCCGTAGGGGCCGGGGCCGGGCGTGGTCTTGCGTTCAGTCTGCGACAGGGCGGGGAGACTCGACGCGACCATGCAAAGCACAAGCAGCGCGCCGCGGAAATTGATTTTCATGGAGGACACCTTTCGCTCGCCATTTTCGTCTGCGGCAGTGCTGGCCCGCAACCCGCCTCAGGCTTCGTTCGATTTTGGCCGCGCGGCGCGCTCGATCACGCGCGTGATGAGCGTGACGGGCAGAAAGCGCACCAGCAGCGCGGTGAGCCGTCCGTTCAGGTACGGAATGATTGTCCGCTGCCCGCGGGCAAGGGCGGCGATGGCCTGCCGGGCGACTTCTTCGGCAGTCTGGATGCCGCTGCGCCTGAACTTCTGCGCGCGGGCGACCTCGAAGAATTCGCTCTCCGTGGTGCCGGGGCAAAGCGCAGTGACCTTCACGCCAAAACGCGCCACCTCCGCCGCGATGCCCAGAGCAAAAAAGCGGTCGAATGCCTTGGTGGCGGCATAGGTGGAAAGGTACGGCACGGGCTGAAAGCTCGCGGTCGACGCCACCACCAGCATCCAGCCGCGGCGGCGCTTGACCATGGGCGCAATGAAGAGCCGCGCCAGGCGCGCCACGGCCTCGCAGTTCACGCGAATCTGGCTCATCTCCTGCTCGATGGGACTCTCATGGAAGGCGCTGTACTGGCCGAGGCCCGCGTTGTTGATGACGATGTCAACGGTTATGCCCGCGCCTTCTGTCGCGTCAAAGATCTGCTGCGGCGCGGCGGGGTCGTTCAGGTCGGCGACGACGATGCGCACCTGCGCGCCGCGTGCGAGCAACTCGGCGGCCAGCGCCTCAAGCCGCTCCGCGCGCCGCGCTGTGAGGATGAGATTTGCGCCGTGCGAAGCCAGCTCGCGCGCCAGCGCTGTGCCGATGCCCGCGCTGGCTCCGGTCACCAGCGCCCACTTGCCTTTGAAGTCTTGTGTGCTCGCCATGGGGGAGATCATAGCGGATGAGCCGCGCCAATCCGGGCGCTCTGCGACAAAGGCCGCATTTGTTGTGCATGGCCGATGCGCGCCCACCACTTTTCTCTGTCTCCAGAGCGGAAAGGATTCATCCCGGTGTAAGAAAGTTCGATGCGATAACACTGGGATATTTCCAGACAACATGGGACCAGTGGAATCAGCGGAAGTTGTCTTTGCTCCACGCAAAGACTCTGCATCCGTGCAAGGCTACCTTCCTTCTGTTTCCTGCATCCTTGTTAGTTACTGGAAGAGTTAAAGAAGACGGAGGATTCACAACTTATGAAGTTACGTTTAGCCATGGCGGCGGTTCTGTGCGCCGGCATTTCCTTTGTTTCAGCGTCCGCATTTGCGGACAGTGTCAAGGTCGATTTCAACCATCACGCTCACTTCGCAAGCTTTCGCACGTATTCCTGGGGAGCCGTCAAGGTCTCCAACTCTTTAAACTCCGATCGGATCAAACGTTCCGTCGACAGCGTTTTGCAGAAAGCGGGCTGGAAGGAAGTTCCTTCTGGTGGCGAGGTTACGGTCATGGCCACCGATAACATTCACAGTGAACAGGAAGCTGAGACCTACTACAACGGCATGGGTGGTGGCTGGGGTATGGGCTGGGGCTGGGGAGGCTGGGGGATGCCTGGCGGCGGATTCGGTGACGAAACCACGACCACAACCAACGTCCGCCAGGCACACCTCGTCATCGACATGTTTAACGCGAGCGCCAAGTCTCTGCTCTGGCGCGGGGTTTCGAGGGGCGAACTGTCGAACAACTCTGATACCAACCGCAAGCGGCTCTATGAAGACATCCACCGGATGTTCCGGGACTTCCCCCCGAAAGCCAAGGGCTGATCCTCAAGACAAAGGGGTAGCGGAAGATCGCTGCCCCTTGTCCCACCACGCATTCGACACAAAGTTACGGATGTGACTCAGGCCTCTCTGTGCCTTGGGCCGGGAAACTGATTCCGGCCTGTTGCATTGCCCTATTGGCCACCCTGCGGAGCCGAATCCGCAAAGATCAATTCGCTCTCAAACTCCTCATTCAGCCACTTGCTGAAGGCGGCGAAGTCCTCGTCGCGGCCAAGGAAGTCGCGGACGAGCACTCGTCCCGGCCTGGAGCCGCCCTGTTCCAGCACAGCCTTGCGGTAGCGCGCGCCGGCGTCGCAGCCCAGCAGGTCGGCGGGGTCGAACTGCGCAAAGAAGTCCAGCGCAATCACCTTGTCGAACGCATAGGTGTAGTAGTTCGAGGAGTAGCCCGTCAGGTGGCCGAAGCTCGCATACATGCGGTTGCCTTCGAGCCAGGTCCACGGCTGCAGGCTCTGGTAGAGGCGTTTTGTGGTGGCGTCGAGGTCAAGGCCCGCCGGGTTCTGGTCGTGCAGGTCGAGCGAGAGGGTGGTGTAGTAGAGCTGCGCGCGCACCCAGTCCGCGCGGCCAAACGAGCCTGCTCGTTTCATCCTCTGGATGAGATTGGATGGCAAAACCTCGCCGGTCTGGTAGTGTTTCGCAAAGGCCTGCAGCAGCTTCTCGTCGCGGAAGAACTCTTCGAGCATCTGCGACGGCACCTCGATGAAGTCGCCCTCGGTGGCAAAGCCGGAGACGCCTGCCCACTCCGTCCGGCCGCCGAGGATGGCGTGCATCAGGTGGCCGAACTCATGGAAGAAGGTCACCACGTCGCTGTACTGCAGCAGGCCGGGGTCGCCCGCTTCGCCGCCGGGAAAGTTGCAGATGAGCGCGGCTTCGGGCAGGTAGCGCCCGCGCACGCCCGTCACCACGGGCGCGGCGCTGAACCACTTGTCCTTGCCCTCGCGCGGATGCATGTCGAGGTAGAAGCGCCCCACGACGCAGCCGTCCTCAATGACCTCGAAGACTGAGACGGCCGGGTCCCACCCCTTCGCGGACGACGGGCGGAACTCGACCTTGAAGAGCCGGGCCGCCGTTTGCAGCACGCCCGCCTCCACCTGCGCATACGGGAAGTAGGGGCGCACAGACTGCGAATCGAAGTCGAAGGCCGAGCGGCGGAACTGCTCATACCAGTAGCCGCGGCTGGTGATGTCGATGCCCTCAAGCCCGGGCTGCTGTTTCCTGGCGTAGTCGAGTATCAACGTGTGCTCGCGGCTGGCCCCCTCACGGCTGGCCTCGTCGAGCCGGGCCAGAAAGGTGCGTACGTTGGCGGCTGAGCCCATCATCTGGTCGGCGGTGGCCAGGTCCGCCCAGCTGCGAAAGCCGAGGATGGTCGCAATCTCCTGCCGCGTGGCCAGCAGGTCCAGCAGAATCTGCTGGTTAGCCGGATAGGCGCGGGTGTTGTAGGCCAGGAACATGCGCTCGCGCAGGGCCGCGCTGGTGGCAAAGGTCATCACCGGCTGCATGTCGGGCTGGTCGGTCGAGAGGGTGACGCGGCCCACGGCATCTGGCTGATGTCGGGCGAGATAGTCGGCGGGCAGGCCGTCCAGCTCGGCCTCGGTGGTTTCGACGGTCTTGCCGCCCTCCTGAATGTTGCGGGCGAACTCCAGCGAGAGCCGGGTGGCTTTTTCGTGCAGCGCCTGCAGGTGCTCGCGGGTGGCCTGGTCCTTGTCGACGCCCGCCAGGCGGTAGCCCAGCAGCGTGCGCTCGACATAGTGCCGGGTAGCCGGGCTTGCACCTTCCAGACGGATGGCTGCGAGCGCCTCATAGACGGCGCGGTTCAGGCTCAACGCGCTGGCGGCCATGACCACGCGCTGCGCCTCCATCTGCGCCTGGTCGCGGACTGCCTTGTCCGCAGCCACGGAGTTGAGCACGCCCGCCTGCGCTCCGGCCAGGCTAAGTTGCTCCACGGCCACGTCATACAGGCGCAGCGAGTTCTCTGGCGCGCGCGGCTCTTCAACGGCCAGCAGGGCGGCCAGCGCCGCCTCGTGGGCGGCAATCCTGGCGCTAACCCAGGCGGTGAGGGCGTCGGCGGAGGCGGCGCCGCCAGCCTCCCAGACGTGCAGATCTTCAATGACGGCGAGAGCAGCAGCGGTTGCAGCGGACATATTGGGGACAAACCTCCGAAGTTCCAGATTGCCACAGCCGGATGGTTCCGCGTATCGAAGACCGGAGATTGGCACGAATTCGCACAAGAATGGTTGCATCCGGAGCGCAACCCATCTAATATGCGTCAATTGACTGCTATGCCTCACGCCGCCTCCATCGCGCCGCCTCCGCCAGCCGCTGGACCGCGCCTGCGTTTGGGCAAGTTGTGCGTGGCGATTCCTGCCGGCTCACCGGCGGAGCTGGTGCAGCGGGCTGAAGCCGCATTGCAGGAGTCGAAGTTTTTCGAGTTTCGCCTGGACTCGCTGCCCAAGCCGGCAGCAGCACTGCCCAAAATCAAGGACTTCATGGCCGCGCACCGCGACGTGACGGCCATTGCCACCTGCCGCCGCAAGCAAAATGGCGGCGGCTTTACCGGGTCGCTGACCGCGGAATTGGCGCTGCTGGAGGATGCCGCTTCGGCTGGCTGCCAGATTGTCGATCTTGAAGTCGAATCAGCCGAGCACGCGAAGCCCGCGCAACTGGCCAAACTGCGAGCCGCAGGGGCGGCGCTGCTGGTCAGCTTTCATGACTTCACGCGCACGCGCAGCCTGGCGCAGGCTGCGGATCGCATCGAGGCCTTCAAGCCCGACTTCGTCAAAGTGGTCTCAACCGCAAGGTCGCTGGCTGACAATCTCGCCGTGCTGCGGCTCATCGAAGATCGCTCGCTTTCGTCGCATGTGGTGGGCATCGCCATGGGCGAGGAAGGCATCCTGAGCCGCGTGCTGGGTCCGCGGGCGGGCGGGGCGTTTACTTTTGCATCGTTTTCTGACGGTGCCGAAACCGCTCCCGGCCAGGTCAGCGCGCGCACGCTGCGCGAGCTCTACCGCGTGGAGCAACTGGACCAGGCGACGCGCGTGTTTGGCGTGGCAGGCAATCCAATTGCCCACTCGCTTTCGCCGCTGATGCACAATGTGGCCTTCCGCCGCGAAAACGTGAACGCCGTGATGCTGCCGCTGAAGGTGCGCGCGCTGGATGACCTGCTGACCGTGGTGCGCGAGTTGCCGTTGGCAGGCGTGGCCGTGACCATGCCGCTCAAGCAGGAGGTTCTGCCGCATCTGGCCAACATGGACCCGCTGACGGCGCGTATCGGGGCATGCAATACGCTCCGCACCGGCGCTGACGGCAAGCTCTACGGATTCAATACCGACGTGGCAGGCGTGGTGAGGCCGCTGGAGAAGCGTCTGCGCCTGAAGGGCGCGCGCGTTGCCGTGCTGGGCGCTGGCGGAGCGGCGCGCGCAGCAGTCTTTGGCCTGGTGGAGCAGGGCGCCGAGGTCTTCATCGTCAACCGCACCCACGAAACAGCCGTGGCTCTCGCACGGCAGGCCAAGGCCAGGTCGCTGAAGCACGAAGCCTTTGCCAAACAGCATTTTGACGTACTCATCAACTCCACCCCCTGCGGAATGAAGGGCACAAAGCAGGCACTGCCCATTGCCGAGAATGAGCTGAATGCCGGGCTGGTCTTTGACATGGTCTACAACCCGATCGAGACGCCTCTGCTGCTGCTGGCGCGCTCGCGGGGGATTCCTGTGGTCAGCGGAGTCGAGATGTTTGTGCAGCAGGGCGCGCGCCAGTTCGAAATCTGGACCGGCAAGCCAGCGCCTGAGTCGGATATGCTGCGCGTCGTGGAGTTCACCCTGCGCCAGCGGGGTTAGCGGCGCTTCTTCGCCTTCTCGCTCTGCCGAGCCTTCTCTTCAGCCGAACGCATCAGCGGAATCGGCGCCATGTCCGGGCCTGTGCGGCGCACCTGCGTGTCCCGGAGCGCGTAGCTGATGGTGCGCGGATTGACGGGGCGCGCGATGCCGGTGTCAGGATCGATGGCCACATCGGCCGAGTTGGAGATCTGGAAGCTGAAGACAGGCTCTGTGCCCTGCGGACCCGGCTGCGATGAGAGGCGCACAGGCAGGTAGCCCTGGATCGGGCGCAGGCGGAAGGCCGTCTCATAGCGATGCCGCTTCAGGCTCCAGGTAAACACGCGAATCTGGTCGAAGTCGAACGGCAGGCCGGGCTTGTAGGGGCTCAGCACGGTCAGATACACCGGCACCTGATGGTTGGGCGTCGAGGCCTCGGGGTCGGTGACTTTGGTGAGGACATAGGCGCCCACAATGCGCTGGCCCTCGGCATATTGCCCGATCTCGTCCGGCACGTCCACGTCCACGCTCTTGCCGAGCAGCCATCCCGTGCGGCCCTGCGTGTCGCGAATCAGCCACCAGTCTTCCATGATGACGGCGGGGGCGGCGGGCGGTTCGCCTGGGACCTGCGCGGCAGGTCTGGCGGGCTGCGCAGGGCCGGGCAGCGGTGTTCTGGGAATCGAAGCGCGCACCAGCATCTGCACCCTGGCATTGCCCGGCAGCAGATAGAAGCGGTCCGTTTCGCGGCCCGGAGTCAGATGCAGATAGATGTCATCCCGCAGCGTACCGATGGCGACTACCGGGTCGTCCTTGTGCTGGCTGGCGAGGCGCTGGAACCCCCCGTAGATTGTGGCGTCAATCACAGCCCGCTCGGGGATCCAGCCAATCTCATTTTTCGCAGTCTTGACCTTGAGGAAGCGGCGTCCGTGTTCGACCACCTCAAGAGGCTGTCCGTTCGTCACCTCCGCCACGCGGTTGGAGACGGCGGCGACTCGGTCGCGCAGATACATCTGCCTCGTCCATACGTAGACCGTCTCATGCTGCTCGTGGCGCATCCGGCTGCAGCCGGCGGCAAGAGCAACAAAACAAAGGAAAAGGAGGCAGTAGGCCCAGGATTGAACACGTCTCAAAGAGGGGCAGGCCAGGATCGGGAAT
The DNA here is from genome assembly GCA_021778875.1 of Acidobacteriota bacterium. The sequence goes on from JAJYBT010000036.1 coordinate 7,008, forward strand.
CGCGTCAATGCAGCCACAGGCGGTCCCGTTCAGGATAGCACTGCGCAAGGGGACGTCATTCCAGGCAGGCTGAGGCTGGGCTCGCTGCAGTCAGCCCTCAATGCGCGGCGGCAATCCCGCTGGCCTGGACAGGGTCAGTGCCGGTGGTAGCTGAAATGACCGGGTTGAGATAGCCGGGGTTGGTCGTGTCGAAAACGTATCCCAACAGGTCAGGGTTCCCATCGTAATTCACAGTAAACACGAAGTTGCCGGTGTTGTCCTCGGCCAGCGCAACCGGGTGCGTCCCCGCGTTGAAGGTCTTGCCCAGAGCCGTCAGCGCATAGGCGGTGTTGGCTGTCGAAATGGAAAAACCGCCAATCACGCCCGTGGAGCCGCTGCTCGTCTGGCGGTTGACCGCGTAGACAAAATCGCCGGTCGAGATGGGCAGGATCGAGTAGGGAGCCAGTCCGGCGCTTGGATACGGCGAACTGGGAAGCTCCTTCATCGTGCTGTAGTTGAAGGCGCGTATCCCGCCCGAGTTCGACCCGGAAACGGCGACGGTCTCGCCGATGTAAAAGAGCCGGTCATAGGGGTCCACAGCCACTGAGAGCGCCGCGCCGCCCGTGTTCTTCACCGCGATATTGCTGACCGCGCCCAGCGGATTGGTGTTTGCGGAGTTGAAGGGGATGACCGCCGTACCGCCTGTGCCCATCGCCACAAAAACCTCGGTATTGTCTGGCGAAAGGGTCATCTGCTGCACAGTGATGGAGGGCAGAATGGCGAACTGCTCGGTGATCGAGGTAACTACGCCGGTGGACGAGTTGATGGGGACTGCGTAGACGTAGGGCTGGCCGGAGATGGTATCCACAAGCCAGGAATTGGTCGCGTCCACCTGCATGCTGGCGGCTTGGTCGCTGGAGATGGGGTTCTGCGCATTGCCCAGCGTGAGCTGGCCGTTCGAGGCGATGGTATACAGATAAATGCCGTTGGTGGTGCTCACATAGAGAAAGTTGTTATTGGGCGCGACGGTGATGGCAAACGGCGGGGCGAGCAGCGCAAAGGGACTTCCCGGCACGGCGGTGATTGTGCCCGCGTTGACGTAGTAGCCGGCAATCTGGCTCGTCAGCACGTTCATCACATAGAAGATGCCGCTGGACTCGGTGGTTGTGCCGGTACCGCCGCCTCCTCCGCTATTCGTGTAGGGGTTCTGCCAGAAGTTCTTGCATCCGGCCACCAGCGGCAGAGCCATCAGCGCGAGCCTTGCCCACTTGCCCATCGTCATTGCCGCTCCTCCGCCTTGAACTCGTTCGCGGTAGTCGTACTCCAGACACAAGCCTACCGCCTGCGGGCCGGCCGCGTCCTGCAGCGAAAGACGCCGCCAGGGCGAAAATCGCTTGCGCCGCGCTGTCGCAAGCCCGCGCGCGTCTGGCAATTGTGCCTCCGCGTGGATGCGGCAAAGGTGCTCACAGCGATTTGGCTGCGCTTCAGTTCGGCCGTTTGGTGGAGTTCGACCGGCGGCGAAATCGCTCATCGACCGGCTGGCGACCTTTGAAGCCCGACTCAACCGTGTGCCAGTGGTCGATGGATGTCTCGCCCATACGCCAGCACAGCAGGACGACCTCATCATCGACGCGGCAGGGAAAATCAAGCAGCCCGGATTCCAGGTCTTTCACCTGCACGCCGATGGCGTCGATTTCAGCCACGGTCTCGCGCACACGCTGCAACTGGGCTTCGCCGTCCGCCCGGATCTTTGCCACTTTGGCCACGTCTACACGCATGCCGCCTGCGAGGTAAATGCGCTGGGACAGGTCGGATATGTCCGACTCCGCCTGTTCTGCTGAGCGCTTGCCTTCCACCGCGCGCTTCAGCAGCGACTCCAGCACCGGCAATAAAGATTGCGCTTCGTCCAAGGTGAAAGTCTTCATGGGGAAAATCCTTGGTTACTACAATACAACGTAATTTTGGGAAAATGGTTGTGGGTAAATAGCCTGAATTCAGTTTCTGCTGCCGGAACGCCGGCCGTCCGTCCCCAGCGGCCACCCGTGACTCCTATTTCACTTCCAGCATTCGGTCCAGAGCCACGCGCGCCCATTGCTTCACGCTGCTCCTGACCTTGATGTGGTTGACCACGCGGCCTTCGACCAGGTTTTCAAGCGCCCAGGCCAGGTGCTGCGGGCTGATGCGGTACATCGTGGTGCACAGGCAGCCGGTGTCGTCCAGGGTGATGACGTGTTTGCCCTGCGCGGCTGCGCAGCGGGCCATGCGGTTGACCAGGTGAATCTCAGTGCCCACGGCAAAGACGGAACCCGCGGGCGCCTGGTCAACCAGCGCGATCAGCCGCTCGGTGGAGCCGAGCCCGTCGGCCTTCTGGCAGACCTCCCAGCGGCACTCGGGATGCACAATGACCTGGATGCCTGGATGCTTTGCGCGCACCTCATCCACATGGCTGGGCAGGAAGCGTTGATGCACCGCGCAGTGTCCCTTCCACAGCAGCACGCGGCTGGCGGCGAGACTGTCCCGGGTCTGGCCGCCCTGGAGCGCCCACGGGTCCCACACCAGCATTGCGTCCAGCGGAATCCCCATGGCATAGCCGGTGTTGCGGCCCAGGTGCTGATCGGGCAGGAAAAGAATGCGCTTGCCGCGGGCAAAGGCCCAGCGAAAGGCCGCGCCCGCATTGGACGACGTGCAGACCAGCCCGCCGCGCTCGCCGCAGAAGGCCTTGATGGCGGCGTTTGAATTCATATACGTCAGGGGAATGGTTTCTTCGGCCAGCCCTGCGCGCTCCAGCACCTCCCAGCAGTCTTCCACCTGCGAAATCTCAGCCATGTCGGCCATGGAGCAGCCGGCGTTCAGGTCCGGCAGGATGACCTGCTGCCCGTCGCGGCCCAGGATGTCCGCGCTTTCAGCCATGAAGTGAACGCCGCAGAAGACGATGTATTGCGCGTCCGTCTCCGCCGCGGCCTTTGAGAGCTTGTAGCTGTCGCCGGTAAAGTCGGCAAAGCGGATGACTTCGTCGCGCTGGTAGTGGTGGCCCAGCAGAATCGTGCTCGCGCCGAGCCGGGCCCGCGCCTCTGCAATGCGCGCATCCATCGAGTGGTCGGGGAGCGACAGGTAGTGATCGAGGCTGCAACTGGCGCCGGTTTCCGTTGCGCCCGCCGGGGCTTCTTCAAGAATCTGGTTCATGGCACTCCGCCTTCAGCCCAGCCTGTCCCTCGTGGGAATGGCGGGCGGGGATGTTGAAAGCTGTCCGGGCCGCAGTGGATGCGCTCTCTTGTCCCGGCCAAAATGGATCCGA
>JAJYBT010000037.1 GCA_021778875.1 Acidobacteriota bacterium
GTGTCGCAGCCGCAGCCGGCTGAACCATGCCGACCATGGCCACACCCCACACAGCCAAGGCTACGCCAAGGCTAATTTGCTTCACTTGCAATTTCATTTGTCGACCCCCAAAACGCTTGTTCCGGATTGCCAGGCGGTTGACTCTCCACTATCGGCCTGTGATTCTCCCCATGCCGAAAGACCCCGTGCTCTGCAGGGACGCAGACCACACAACCTGACCGCATAACATTACCCCACCATCCCATTCAGAACAACGAAATTCCATGAAAAGCATGAAAAAGGTCACGCAGACGCTCGGCCCCGCCGCCCTTAAAAGGCGTAACTTAAAACAAAAACGATCAGCAGTCCCCTCGCATTTCGCACATCCGGGCCGGCCAAAGTTGGGTTAACCTTGATGGCTGGAGTGCGTCGAAACCCTGAGCACCCCAGACTTTGACGAAAGCCGGTTAAGTGTTGGCGCTGGCCGCACACATCAGCACGCAAGCGCACGTCGCGAGCCTGAAGTCCGCGGGCTGGCGGGCGCGCGCCCTCGCGCTGCCGGCGCTGCTGGCTCCGGCGCTTGCCTTGCTTGCCGGATGCGGCGGAGCGATGACGGCAAATCCTGCGCAGGCCGCCTTTTCGCTCTCGCCCGGCACGGCCTCAATCGACACAAACTGCACCGGTTGCAATGCAAGGGACGCGCATGGCCGCCCGGTTGTCCAGTTCACTGCCGCGCAGTCTGCGGGCGGCGCTGCGGCGGTCACCTGGTCGCTCGCCGGCGGCGACGCCTCCGCCGGCCCCGGCGTCATCAACGCAGCGGGCCAGTACACTCCGCCCAGCTACCTGACCGCGGACCGCGTGCAGGTGACCGTGACGGCGGCGCTCAACGTCAACCCCGGCATCCGTGCTTCCTCTGCCCTGACGCTCACTCCGGGCTTTCTGCGGCCGCTCACACCGGAGAACCTGGCTCTGGGAGCGAACGGCACCGCGACCATTACCGGCTATCTGGCCCAGGCAGGCGGCGGCGCGGGCATCTACTTTGCCCTGGCGGACTCGCCCACCGGGTCGAGCGGCGGACTGGGCTCGCTGAGCGGCCCGCACTGCGAGCGCTCGGGCAGGGCCTTTACCGCCTGCTCCGTTACGTATACGGCTCCGGCTGTTGTGGCGTCCACGGGCGTTACCTACATCGTGGCCACGGCGGGCAACTCGCCGGCAAAGACGGAAGCCGTGGTGCTGCTGAATACGGCCGGCGTGGCCAGCAGCCCCGCCAGCCATCAGGGGCAACAGGCCACGCCGATGCAACTGGGCAGCTCCGGGGGCAACAACGGCGACTTTGATTTGAACGGCAACACCATCGTGGACTGCTGCAGCGGCACGCTCGGCGCGCTCGTCCAGGACGGCAGCGGCAGGCAGTTCCTGCTGAGCAACAACCACGTGCTGGCGCGCAGCGACCACGCCAGCGTGGGCGACGCAATCGTGCAGCCGGGCCTGATTGACAACAACTGCACGCCCAACGGCGAGGGCCCCGGCACGGTGCCCGTGGGTTCGCTCACCGGCTGGCTCCCGCTCAACGCACCGCAGACCAACGCAGACGCGGCCATTGCGCAGGTGGCCTCGCACACGGTGGACCCGGCGGGCAACATTCTGGAGCTGGGCGCGCGCCTGCCAGACGGCACGCTGGCCGCTGCGCCGCCGGGCATTTCGTCCACCGGCGGCAAGGGCGAGACGGCAACACTGGCGCTGCGCGTGGCCAAGAGCGGCCGCACAACTGGATTGACCTGTGGAGGCGTGTCGGCTGTGAGCGTGGATATTGCGGTGAACTACTACCGCGACTGCGGCGAGACAAAGCCCTATCTGACCCGGACGTTCACCAACCAGATTGCCGTCAGCGGCGACCGCTTCAGCGATGCGGGCGACTCCGGCGCAGTGGTGGTGGATGCGGGCAATGCCGAGCCGGTGGGCCTGTTTTTTGCCGGAGGCACAGATGCGGCAGGCGTGGGCCAGGGCGTGGCGAGCCCAGCGCCGGAGGTGCTGAGCGAACTGAGCGCGCAGCTTGGCTCGGGCGCGAACTTCAGCTTTGTGGGCGGAGCGGACCATCCAGTGAGCTGCCTGAGCTTTGGCGACAGCACGGTGAGGGCGGCGCAGGCCCGCGCGCTGCCGGATGCGGAGATCGCCAGCGTTCAGCAGGGGCTGTCCGTTGCGCGCGCGCTGGTCAATCCCGAGGCGGGCGTTCTGGGCGTGGCCATGGGCAAAAGCAGTGACCTCCCCGGCGAAGCCGCCGTCATCGTCTATGTGGATCAGGCCGGGCAGGCCGCCGTTCCCGCCACGGTGGGCGGCGTGCGCACGCTGGTGATTCCCACGAATGCGCGTGCAGTGGCGCTGGGCGCGGTGCCCATGGCCAACACCATCGCCGACGCGCCTGCGCTGGCGGCGCGCGTGCTGAGCCAGGGACTGGCCACGAAGCGGCAGTGGGCGCACACGCTGATGCAGCAGAATCCGGCCTTCTTTGGCGTAGGCGTGGGACAGAGCCTGGATAATCCGCGCGAAGCGGCGCTGGTGATCTATGTGGACCGCAGGCACTTGCCGGCGCAACTGCCGCAGACCGTCGGCGGACTGCGCACGCGCTACGTGGTGATGGACCGCATGCACGTGACGCGCTCGTACGCCGCGCCGTATGAGCCGCGCGGGCACTGCCTGCCGCATGCGGCGGGGCGCGAGGCGGGATTCGACCCATCTAAGCTATTTATAAATAAAGATTTACATCTCTTCTAGCTACGTCATCCAAGGTCTGCCAAAACCCATTCACGAAATTCTCTGCAAACATTTTGTGGAAAACTGCATTTTTTTTTGCGGGTAGGGGGGGTACCAATTCCAGGGGTCAGGGGTCAGGGGTTAAACGCGGTGCGGGTGCATTGTGCGTTTCTGACTTACTTTCCATTGTGCGCGAAGTGGGGGAAATTACCTGCAAACTGGGAGAGGATTTTTCGTGGCTTCCCACCCCGGTCGGTGGCTGAGAGAGAAAAAACGGGATCGGCGGGCCACCTGTCTGTCTCGCCGTTTGGAGCGACTACAGAACCCAGTAAATGCCAACCATAGGCTCTGCGGTGTGCGTGTAGGTGCCGGTGGGGGAGAAGAGTTTCGTCATATTGGGCGCTGAGTAAAAGTTACCGCGATATTGGATACGCATGCCCAGGTGCGGGAGGAGACCCCAGTCGAGACCGGCGCCATAGACGTACACAGGCTTGAAGGATGCGCGGGTGTCGTCGGTGGATATCACTGTTACGGGTGTTCCGGGGCAGTAGACGCTGATACCGCCGCCACTACTGAAAGGGAGTCCGCACGGGTAGTTCGTGACGACGGTGGCCTTGCTGCTGGAGGGTACCTCGGCGAGGAGGCCACCTCCAAGTACTCCGAAGAGAAGCAGCCGTTGTTTAAAGATGAGACGAGATGGAGTCCAGTCGGCGGTAAATTCATGGGCATTGGCACTCACCGTCTCTTTCGAGCAACCAAAATTGTCGGCGCAATCTAATGGAGGTGTGTAGTTGGGCAGGCTATAGATGGGTGGGGGATAGGTGCTATAGGTCGTGTTGGCGCGGTTCCAGGAATACGTAGCTTCGAAGCCGAGGAAGGGGCCGGAGAGGTGCTGGACCTCGATGAGGCCGCCAGCTTGATTGGCAGGAAGCTGTTGTGTGCCGTAGTAGTTGCCGGTGGCCATTCTATTAAAGGTCCTGTAGCCGCTGACGACGATGGCGGTTTGGGCGAAAGCGGGGAGAGCGGAAATCGATAGGATTGTTGCCGCGAGGAATGCAGATGCAAGGAACCGCGGGTTCAACACTTGAGACCTCCGTGAGCGAATTACGGCAGGCAAATGGCTGCGTGGAGGCGGAGCCCTTCGCCTTCTGACTATCTTAGACGCATAAGAAGGGGTTTTAGTTACGGCGGGGAAAGGGCGCTGACTAACGCCCTGGCAGAGCTGGGATGGGCACCCCGTTTTGTGGGAGAACAGGCCTCGGCAAGGTTAAGGGCGGCCGCCCGGCAACGTACGGAACAACGGGCCAGAGCTGCTCCAGTGGTCGAATCCGGACTAACCGCCATGGCTAGACCTGCCAAGTGAGCTGGGTCGTGCGTTACTGGACGAAAGTCAAGGGTCAATGGCTGGACCCCTCCACGAATCTGTGTACCTCCACCTTGTCGCCTACAACAATGGTCATCAAGTCTTCGCCCAACTCTATGGGACCCGCATAGAGCACTCGTGTTCGAGGAATGAGGTCGGCAGTAGTTGGCGCGGGGATCTTCGGATCGGTCGTCAGCAGGGAAATATGTGTATACACCGCCAGCCTGGGCTTCACTCGCTCGAACACTCCTCCAGCCTCTTCCGGGGAAGAATGCAGGGCTACAATGCCTCGCGCAGCCGCCGAGTTTTTGAGTAGCTCCGGGCTGGCAGCCATCACCTCATGGATAAGAAGATCGGTGCCCTTGGCAAATTTGATCAAGTTTTCACTTGGCCGCGTATCCCCCGAGATCACGACCGATCGGCCTCCGTAATCAATGCGATAACCGAAGGCTGGTCTGATGATCGGCCCATGATCGACAACAAAAGCTGTCACCCGCACGCCATTGTGCTCGTACACCAGACCCTCGTTGACATCTTTGCCAATCAACCTGGTTCCGGTCTGTGGTATGTGCCCGGGACCTTCAATGCGAAATCGGACATCACGCTGGTAGGCCTTTGCCAGGAAACCCATCATCTCTTCAGTGCCCTCCGGCCCAAATACCTGCAGTGGGACCGAACGTCGGCCGAAAGGCGTCGGCAGCCAGCCTGAAAGCCAAAGGTCGGGAATTCCAACCGTGTGGTCGGAATGAAGGTGCGTGAGAAATAAGACATTTACCTGCCCAAGGGGAATATGCAGTTGCCATAAGCGCTGGCTCACACCTCTGCCCACGTCGAAAAGCAACTTCTCTGACCCAGCTTCGATCAGCGTACTTGGTCCGAAACGATCGATGGATGGATCCGGAGCGCCCGTGCCAAGCAGTGTTACTTTCATGCTCTGTGCCGCACCGAACATGGGAAGCAGGAGCCCGATCGAGAGGAACAGGAGCCGACAAATTTCTTTCAGGGTCATCGCTCATTCTCCTTCAGTCCAGGAAACGCATAACGAAACCCTGACGTCGCAGCCCAACCCACGTCCGTGGATCCCGTCCATTTGGAGTCTTCGTCTGGAAGAATTCGGGCCGTCTCTCCGGTGGCTTATTGTCATTCATTGCAGGGGTCGCCTGCCATTCCTCATGGGGATGGCACCAATCCACATGAAGTGATGAGACTCCGCCTTCTTGAATCGCCCAGGACCCGCTCATCGCGATAATGCCGCGATGAACGGGCACACCCCTCGACGTCCTGCAACATAACCTGGAATCCGTGAGCGGGCCACCTGCCTTCCACCATCCCCGGTCCCCAAAAGCGAGAGACCCGGCACCCGCACCTGCCACCCGGCCCCTACTGATCTCCGCCGAGGATGGAGCCGACGATGCCGCCGAGGAGCGCGCTGCCGGCGGCTGTTCCCATCTGGGGGCGGCTGTTCTCGGCGCGGGGCAGGTACTCGCTGATCTGGTGGGCGAGGCGGGAGATGGGCAGCGTCTGCAGCCATACCGTGCCTGGGCCGGTGAGCATCGCGAGGAAGATTCCGTCGCCGCCGAAGATGGCATTCTTGATGCCCGGCACCGTGGTGATCTGGAAGCCGACCGAGGACTGGAACGCGCCGACATGGCCGGGATGCACGCGGAGCATTTCGCCGGGTGCGAGGTTCTTCATAATCAGCTCGCCGGAAAGCTCAAGCCATGCCGTACCCGTGCCGCCCACTTTCTGCAGCAGGAATCCGTCGCCGCCAAAGATGCCCGCGCCGAGCGACTGCTGAAAGCCGACGCCGATGGTGACCTGCGTGGTGGCGCAGAGGAAGCCGTGACGATGAACCATGAGTTCCTGCCCAGGCATGACCTGGACGGGGACGATGTGGCCCGGAACCTTGGTGGCGAAGGAGACCTCGCCCGGGTACTGAACGGCGCGGTACTCCGTCATGAACAGGCTGCCGCCACCGGCCACGCGCTTGAGCACGCCAAAGATGCCGCCACCGCCGCCCATCTGGGTGTGCGTGGTCATCTGGATGGAGGCGGTCATCCAGGAGAGTTCGCCACTCTCAGAAAATACGCTTTCGTTGGGGTCAAGCTGCACATCGAGGACGGGCATGGTGGTGCCCTGGATTCTGGCTTGCATGGGGAACCCTCCTGTACAAGAAAGGAGAAGTGTATAGGCCGGGATGGCGGCGAGTGCAAGAGAAAAATCTGCGCTGTTGTGGCTATTCCCTGTTTGCGGCTCCCGGCTCCACCAGCTTCAGGCTCGTCTCTGCTGCGGCCAGCGAATTGCCGCCGACCCAGATGTCATAGGTCGTTGGCTCCACGGTGCGGCTGACCTGCGCGTTGTAAAAGCTCAGTTCGTCAAAGCCCAGCGGGAATGTGACGTGCTTTGTTTCGCCGGGCTGGAGTGCGACGCGGGCGAAGCCTTTGAGTTCGCGGACGGGCTGCTCGACGCTGGCCACGGTGTTACGTATGTAGAGCTGCACGACTTCGGTTCCGGGAACACTGCCGGTGTTGGTCACGTCCACGCCAACGTTGGTGACCGGAACGTGATCGGCAAGGACTTCACCGACGGGCACCTCGGCGCGGCTGAGGATGGGTTTGGAGTACCTGAAGCGCGTGTAGCTGAGTCCCCAGCCGAAGGGAAAGAGCGCGGAGTTTTCCTCGTCCACGTAGCGGGACACGAACTTCTCCGCGGCGTTGTAGGGCATGTGGCCGAGGTCGCCGCGGGCGGGGCGCCCGGTGGGCAGTTGCGCGTAATAGAGCGGCTCCTGTCCGACGGCGCGCGGCAGGCTGGCGGGCAGCTTGCCGGAGGGGTTCACATCGCCGAAGAGCACGTCTGCCACTGCGGGGCCAGCCTCGATGCCGGGACTCCACGCCTCGAGGATTGCGGGCACATGCTGGGCGGCCCATTTGATCTCAAGCGGGCGGCCAGCCAGCACGACGAGTATCACCGGCTTGCCGGTGGCGACGACGGCCTGAAGCAATTGCTGCTGCGCACCGGTGAAGCCAAGGTGGGCGCGGCTGGAAGCCTCGCCCTCGAACCAGTTGGTGGGCTCGCCGAGGGCGAGGATGGCCACATCGGCCTGCTTTGCGATTGCCACGGCTTCGGCTATGGTCTTCTGGTCGTCGGGGATGGGCTGGGGTTCCTGCGAAACCGCCGGGCCAATAAAGGAAACGCCCTTGAGTATGTTGGCGTCTGCGCCGGAGAGCAGGCCGCAGCCCTCTGCGTAGAGCAACCGGTCGCCCAGGCGCTCATGCAGTTCCTGCCGCAGCGTAATCACGTACTTGAAATCCCCTGACGACCATGCGCCGAGCAGATTGCGCTGGTCGTCGGCCATGGGGCCGATGAGGGCAACCTTCTTTGCTTTGGCCGTGAGGGGCAGCAGCGCGCCAACGCCCTCGACGGGATCGTTCTTGAGCAGGACCATGGTTTCATCGGCCACCTTGCGCGCGAGGTCGCGGCGCTGGGGCGTGGCGTCGTAGGCTGGCCCCTCGGCGGCGTAGGGATGCTCAAACAAGCCCAGGGCAAACTTGACGCGGAGAATGCGGCGCACGGCCTCATCGACGACGCTCTCGGGGATTTTGCCGGTGCGCACCTGGCCTGCGATGGTGGTTGCGTAGAGGTTGCTCTCCATGTCCATATCCACGCCGGCTTCGAGGGCCTTGCGGGCAACGGTGGCGCCGTCAGCGCCGATGGCGTGGTTGAGCAGTTCGCCGACGGCACCCCAGTCCGAGACGACGAAGCCGCCAAAGCCCCACTCCCTGCGCAGGATCTGGGTGAGCGTGAATGGATTGGCAGTGGCGGGAACACCATTGATGGAGTTGAAGGAACTCATCACGGTTGCGACGCCGGCATCCACGGCGGCGCGATAGGGCTCGAGGTAGACCTGGCGGAGAGTCAGCTCGCTCATGTCAGTGGCGTTGTAGTCGCGCCCGGCGATGGCGGCTCCGTAGGCGGCAAAGTGCTTGACGCAGGCGGCAACGGAATCTGGTTTGGAGAGGTCGTCCTGCTGATAGCCCTTGACCCATGCTCGCGCCATGGCCGAACCCAGGAAGGGGTCTTCGCCATTGGACTCAACGATGCGCCCCCAGCGCGGGTCGCGGGCGATGTCCACCATGGGCGAGAAGACCCAGGCGATGCCGTCGGCGCGGGCCTCGACTGCGCCGGTGCGCGCCACCGTCTCGGCGGCTTCGGGATCCCAGCTTGCGGCGACGGCCAGCGGAACGGGGAAGGTGGTGCGGTGGCCGTGAATGACGTCCAGCCCGAAGAGGATGGGAATGCGCAGCCGCGATTTTTCCATCGCGATGCGCTGGTAGTGGTTTGTCTTTTCAGCGCCCACCACGTTCAGCATCGACCCCACCTGGCCCTTGGCCACCAGATCGTCATACGTCATGCTTGAGGCCGCGGGACCGGTGGCATAGCCCGCCGCATACTGCACGAGCTGGCCAATCTTCTCGTCCAGCGTCATCTTGCCGAGGAGCGCCTCAACGCGCGCATCGATCTCCCTGGATGCAAGCTGGGTATTTGGAACCGGACGAGACTGGGCCGCGGCCGGCTCCGAGTTGGAGCAGGCAAGCAGCACGGACAGGACAAACAACTGGAATGCGCGAGCGAGCGAACCATTCATGACCACGCAATGATAAACCGTTTAAGCCGGACTCTCCATGAGGACATGGGCTGGGACAACGAGGCCTCGATTGCCTATGCCGCGGAGTATGCATGATTCACGGCGCGCGAAGCGATGCGGCGGGCGGCCTGCTTACTGAAACGCTACCCCCGGAGCGTCTGAAACCTCCGAAATGCTCTACCCTTGCAATGGGAACGTATGAAGCGCTTTGCCACGCATTTCCGGAAGGCCCTCTGGCTGGCCCTTGACCACGATGTGCTCAACACGGCCAAGGCCGCCGCGTATTCCGGCATGCTGATGATCTTCCCCGCCCTTATGCTGTTGACCTCGCTTCTCGCAGTGGTTCCGGAGGGGACAACGCTGATGGGCGAGATTCGCTCGGCTTTTGATCAGTTTCTTCCCGGGGATGCGTTGTCACTGCTGCACTCCTCGCTGCAGGCGAGCCGCATGCGATCGGCGCAACTGCTGCTTTCCGCCTCCGCCATCAGCATTTTTGGCGGTATTGGCATGATGCTGTCGTTCATGGAGGGATTTCGCCGCGCCTACCGCCTGCCGCGCAGCGACTGGGACCTGTGGCAGCGACGGCTGCGAGCGCTGCTGCTGGTGCCGATTGTGCTGGTTCCGCTGGCGCTTGCGACACTGCTGCTCGTCTTCGGCCATCAGATTGAGGCGTGGATGATCGCCAACTCCGACCACGAGCTGCGCCATATCGTCATTGTGTTCTGGAGACTGGCGCGATGGGCGATTGCGCTGGTGACGAGTGTTGCCGTGCTTGGGGCTCTGTATCACTTTGGCACCAAGCGCACGGAGCACTGGGCATGGGTGATGCCCGGCGCCATCGCTACTACGCTTCTGTGGTTCCCGGCCACGCTTGCATTCGGCTGGTATGTAACGCGGATTGCCGACTACTCCATGTTCTACGGGTCGTTTGGCGCGGGCATTGCAACGCTGGTTTGGCTTTACATCACATCGTTCAGCGCTTTGTTTGGCGCGGAGCTGAATGGCGCGCTCTTCAGAGAACGCCGGGCGAGCGATTCCGGCGAAGAGGCAAACGCGGCGGGTTCTTTTCGCCTGTGACGCCGCGCACGGGCCACTGGATGCGCCGCATTGCCTCATGGTGAGAGGGGGTCTGCGTTTCCACGCCTCCGTGTACAATGAAGCAGGTCGCCTACTCTTTAACCCCATTCATCCATTAAGCACGTTCTGGA
>JAJYBT010000038.1 GCA_021778875.1 Acidobacteriota bacterium
GTGGAGTACGAGGACAGCTACAAGTCGCTGAAGGAAGCGCTGACGCACGGCGCGGTGGCCAAGAGCCTGAAGCTGAACTTGACGTGGATTGAGGCCGAAGGGCTGGAGTCGAAGACGCCCGAGGACCGCAGCTACGAGTCGCAACTGGAGGGTTTTGACGGCATTCTTGTGCCGGGCGGCTTTGGCAAGCGCGGCATTGAGGGCATGCTCAACGCCATCCGTTATGCGCGGGAGAAGAAGGTGCCGTATTTCGGCATCTGCCTGGGCATGCAGACGGCGTGCATTGAGTTTGCGCGCAACGTGTGTGGGCTCAAGGACGCGAACTCCAGCGAGTTTGACCCGGCGGCGCAGCACCGCATCATCTATAAGCTGCGCGAGCTGCTGGGCGTGGAGGAGATGGGCGGCACCATGCGGCTGGGCGCGTGGACGTGCATTCTGCAGGAGGGGTCGCTCGCGGCCAGGGCCTACGGCGCGACGGAGATCAGTGAGCGCCACCGGCACCGCTACGAGTTCAACCGCGAATACGAGGCGCTGCTCACCGGCGGCGGGCTGCAAATTACCGGAACGACGCCCGACGCAACGTACGTGGAGATCGTGGAGATTCCCGACCACCCGTACTTCCTCGGCTGCCAGTTTCACCCCGAGTTCAAGTCCAAGCCTCTGGAGCCGCACCCGCTGTTCCGCGAGTTCATCAGCGCAAGCTACAAGAACCGGCTGGAACGTAAGGGCGTGGAGACCGCGACGGCCGTCGTAAGCTGAATCAGCACTGCATCCATCGCACTTTCCACGGTTGTGGCGTCGGCATGCGCGGCAAAATGGACTTCACTGCCGCAGGGGTGAGGCCCTGCGGCGCGCAGGGAAACACTCACCGCGAGCGTCTACGGCGTAATGATCCGCTCCGCAAGATCGGGGGCGAGCAGACGAAAATGCCGCACATTCCACGTGTAGATTTGCCGCGCTTTCACCTTGCGCGCGCAGGCAACCTGCAGCGCGTCATAAACCATGCCGCCCGTGTGTCCCAGTTGCGCCGTGCTGCGCAGGGTTTCCACGTACTCCTCGGATGTGAGGGCCACCGCGGTCAGGCGTTTGAGGAATGTCTCCGCCGCCAGCACTGCATCGCCGGGTGCAAGCCTCAGCGCGGGAGGCATCGCGGTCAGCACGTGATAGACCTCGGCAAGAGCATGCGCACTCACCGCCGTCTGCTGTGATTTGCATTCGCTCCACAGGCCAAGGCTGGGTGCATGGTGCGTGTGGTTGATTTGTGCCACAGCGATCAGCACCGAGGTATCCAGAAAGATCATTCCGATTCCTCACCCATGTCCAGCGCATGCAGCGCCCGTTCCCGGCGTCCTTCCTCCAGCAGGGAATTGACCATTTCGTTTGTCAGCGCCGGTGCATGTGCGCGATCCGCAGGCACCACCAGCGGAACGCCATTCTCAATGACCAGCTGCGCCGGCCGCAGACTCGGCACCAGCAGCAGCGCCTCTCCGGCGCGCTCAACGTGCATCCGCGTGCCCGGTTTCAGATGCAGCGCATCCCGCAGCTTCTTCGGCACAACAATCCGGCCAGATTTGTCAATTTCGATAATGGCATTCATTCTGCCATTTTACCATAGAAATGGCATTTAATGCGCCCCGTGACACTTCGCATGTATCCAGCCGCATGTCCCGGCCCCGCTATTGACAAACGAAATTTGCCGGGCCTATTGTGACTAGGTTTTTTCTACGGGGAAGGAAGGGGCCCGGTATCATGTCTCATTTCGATCTTCAGCCCAAGCAGGGGGAATTGCAGCAGTTAGCCGAGCAGTACTGGAAACAGGCCGGCGAAAAGGAAAAGCAATTGGAGGAGGAGGCATTCGAGGCCGGCAAGGCCATCCGCAATGGGGAATACTCGCTGGCCAATCTGGAGGCCATCGTCCGCTGGAAATCCGAGCGGGTCGTTCATTACCTGATTGCGAACAGCGGAGAGAAGATCAGGCATGCGCTTGCGGTAGCCGCTGCGCCAGGCTCATCCGTGCGCGAGGCCATCTGCGCACTCACGGCGCTGCATGGCATTGACCTGCCGATCGCCTCGGCGATCCTGACGGCTATCTTTCCTGAGCGCTACGCGGTGCTGGATTTTCGCACTCTTGAGGCGCTCGGTCACGCGCGCCACAACATCGACTTTTATACCGAATATGTCGCCAGTTGCCAGAAGCTGGCCCAGAGCGGTCTTGTGAATCCGCAGAAGGATCTGCCCGGCCCCACCTCGCTGCACGCCCTGGAGCGCGCTCTCTGGGAGTGGTCGCGCACGCACGGCGAGCCGGTCAGGTAGCGCGGGTCACGGCTGAACGATTGCGCGTGGGCCGGGTTATCCCTGGGCGGCCCGGCGCGATAGAATCGCCCTCGTGAGCCACTCGTTTGAAATTGGCCCGGTACACGTCGGCGCGGGACAGCTTTTTCTCATCGCCGGACCGTGCGTGATTGAGTCCGAGGCGCATCTGCGCCGCATGGCGGAGGCCATCCAGCGCATCGCCAGCGACCTCGCCATCCCATACATTTTCAAGGCCAGCTACGACAAGGCCAACCGCACCAGCGTCAAAAGCTTTCGCGGCCCCGGACTCAAGGAAGGCGTGGCCATTCTGGGCCGCCTGGCGAAGGACACCGGCCTGCCCGTCTTGACCGACGTGCATGAGCCGGGCCATTGCGAGGTAGCCGCCGAGGCCGTGGACGTGCTGCAGATTCCGGCCTTTCTGTGCCGCCAGACGGACCTGCTGGTGGCGGCGGGCAAGACCGGCCGCGCGGTCAACATCAAAAAGGGCCAGTTCGTGGCGCCGTGGGACATGGTGCACCCGGTCGAAAAGGTGCGCTCCACCGGGAATGAGCGCGTGTTCCTCACAGAGCGCGGGGCGAGCTTCGGCTACAACACGCTGGTGGTGGATTATCGCTCGCTGCCCATCATGCACAGGATAGCTCCGGTGGTGTTTGACGGGACGCACTCTGTGCAGCAGCCGTCAGCGGCGGGTGGGGTGAGCGGCGGCCAGCCGGAGTTCATTCCGCTGCTGGCACGGGCGGCGGTGGCGGCGGGCATCGATGGGCTGTTCCTTGAGGTACACGACGACCCGAAGAACGCAAAATCCGACGGCGCGAACGCGCTGGATTTGAAGCTGCTGAAACCGCTGCTGGAGCGGCTGCTGGCGATTCATAAGGCGGCGAGCGAGCAGCCATGAACCGGAGACAATTTCTCTCAGCCAGCGCGGCTGCGGCGGGCGCGACGGCGGTGCATGCAAGCGGTCTGCCTGCGCAGCCGGCCAGCGGAGCGGCGGGCAGTCTTGACCCGCTGCGCCATCGCTTCGGCGCGAACTACACGCCTTCGCGCAAATGGTGGTTCTGCTGGAATGACTGGGATGCCGACCCCATCCGGCGCGACCTGGACGCCGTTGCCGCGCTGGGCGTTGACCACCTGCGCGTACTGCTCATCTGGCCGTACTTTCAGCCGAACCTGACCTACGTGAGTCCGCTGCACCTGGACCGGCTGAGCCAGTTGCTTGCGCTGATGGGCGAGCGCCATCTCGACGCGCTGGTGACGGTATTTACCGGGCAGTTGAGCGGCTGGTTCTTTCTGCCGCCGTTCAATCGCGCGGGCGCGGAGTTCTACACCGACGCGACGATGTGGCAGGCGCAGGAGCGGTTCATCCGCGCGCTGGCGCGGACGATTGCGCCGCATGCGAACGTGATCGGCTTCGACATCGGCAACGAGATCAACACCTGCTGGAGCGCGCCGACGGACGCGGGCGACGCGTGGATGGCGAAGATGCTGGCGCTGATGCGCGAGGCGCTGCCGGGCAGGCTGCACATCAACGGCGTGGACCACATGCCATGGTTCAAGCGGACGACCTTCTCGCCGCAGGCGCTGGTGCGCGAGCAGACGATGCCGGTGATGCACTGCTATCCCTACTGGACTGGCGCGATGAAGTACGGCGGCGCGATGGACCCGCCCAGCGTGAAGCTGCTGGCGGCGATGGCCGTGCTGATTCGCTCGTATGCGGGCACGCAGCAGAAGCCCGTGTGGGCCGGGGAGTTCAACACCTGCATCAAGGAACTGGACGAGAAGCAGCAGGCGGCGTGGCTGGAGAAGGCCGTGCTGGCCGCGATCGACGAGGGCGTGAGCTGGTTCAGCTACTGGGACACGCATGACGTGGACCGCAAGTTTGCCTTCAATCCGCTTGAATACGCTCTGGGTTTGCTGACGAACGATGGCCGCGTGAAGGAGCAGGGGCGCATGTTCAAGCAGCTCGCGGACGCCTATCGCGGCAAGCCAGTGGCATTCCCCAAGGGGCGCTTGCCGGAGCCGCCCAAAGTGCAAACGGTGGACGGAACGTGGCGCTGGCTTCTTGACTGGATGGGCTGGCGTCCGGCGGGCTCGCGCTAGGCTGACTGTGCGCACTGCCGTGGCCTGCCGCGCCTGATACCATTTTTGCCATGCTGGATTCACCCTGTCGCTTCTCCCATCGTGCCGCACCCATTCTGGGCGCATTGTTTCTGCTTCCAATTTTCTCGCTCGGCGCCGCGCTGGCGCAGTCCGCCCCTGCCGCCGCCGTGCCGGACCGCGCGCACATCGAGGAAGTGCTCAAGAGCCTGAACCGTGGACGCATGATTGGCCAGGTCGCTGTCTCGCCGGACGGCAGGCGGCTGGCCTGGGTGCAGGGCGCGCGCGAGCGCTCTGAGATTCGCGTTGCGCCCATGGACGATCTGAAGACGAGCGAGCGCGCCACCGCCGCCACCCGGCCCGATGAGCCATGCCGCGAAGGCGAGATGACCTGGGAGCCGGACTCGAAGGCGCTGGCGCTTTTTTCAGATTGCGCCAGCCCCGGCATGCAGGAGGATCTCTACATCGCGCGCTTTGACGGCAACCCCGCCCGCCGCGTCACGGAGCTGAAGGGCTATGTGAACGCCCCGGCCTTCTCGCCCGATGGCCGCAAGGTGGCCTTCCTTTATGTGGAGGGCGCAACGCGCCCCGCCGGAGCGCTGGCGGCCATGAAGCCGTGGTCGGGCGTCATCGGCGAAGACGGCGTGGAGATTCAGCGCGTGGCCGTCGCGCGCCTGGACACGGCCGCGCCCAACGCAATGCAGGTGACGCCCGCCAATCTGCATGTGTACGAGTTCGGCTGGTCGCATGATTCGAAGTCGCTGGCGTATGTGGCAGCCGATCCGCCGGGAGAAAACAACTGGTGGGTGGCCAAGCTCTACACGCAGGCCCTTGCCGGGCGGGCAATACCCATACTGTCTCCTGCCGAAGTGTCCGGCCCGCTGCATGGATTGCAGATTGCGGTGCCGCGCTGGTCGCCGGATGGCAAGGCCATTGCGTTTATCGGCGGGCTGATGAGCGACCAGGGTTCCACCGGCGGCGATGTTTGGATTGTGCCGTCCACGGGTGGCGAACCGCGCGACCTTACGCAGGGCAGGCCCACCTCGCCTGCATGGATTGAGTGGGATGGCAACGACCATCTGTTTGTGGGCGAACTGGCCGGGGGCAACTGCCAGTTGCTCCGTTATCACCTGCAGGGCGACCGCGTGAGTCCCGGCGGCGCCATCAATTTTGGCTCGCCCATCTTCAGCATTCCCGGCAGCGTGGGCGACGGGCGGATGGAGCTGAGCCTGTCCTCCACGGCGGACCACTCGCTGTTTGTCTTTCGCGCCAGCACCTTTGACCATCCCATGGAGATGTACAGCGTCAAGCCGGGCATGGTCATGAACGCCGGCCTTGATGGCGTGATGCAGCTCTCGCACATGAACGATGGCGTGGAGCGGCCGTGGGGCAAGTCCGCGTCGCTCAACTGGCGCAGCGATACGTTTCGCGTGCAGGGCTGGCTGATGCTGCCCAAAGACTACGACTCGCACAAGAAGTATCCGCTGATTGTGGTGGTGCATGGCGGCCCGGCGGCGGCGGTCGAGTCGCGCTGGGGCGCGGGCTATGGCCTGAGCCCGGCGGCCTTTTCCGCGCTGGGATATTTCGTGCTGCAGCCCAACCCGCGTGGCAGCTATGGGCAGGGCGAGGCGTTTACGCAGGCCAACCGCAAGGACTTCGGCTACGGCGACCTGCGCGACATTCTGGCGGGTGTGAGCGCGGTGGCGGCGAAATACCCGGTTGACCCCAACCGCGTGGGCATCACCGGCTGGAGCTATGGCGGGTTCATGACCATGTTTGCCATCACCCAGACGGCGCGCTTCAAGGCGGCGGTGGCGGGCGCCGGCCTGTCGAACTGGCAGAGCTACTACGGCCAGAACTCCATTGACCAGTGGATGATTCCGTATTTTGGCGCGTCGGTCTATGACGACCCGGCGGTCTACGCCAAAAGCTCTGCCATCAACTACATCAAGCAGGCGCGCACGCCCACGCTGGTGGTGGTGGGCGACCGCGACGGCGAGTGCCCGGCGCCGCAGTCATTCGAGTTCTGGCACGCCTTGCGCGACCAGCACGTGCCCACGCAGCTGGTGGTCTATCCCAATGAAGGGCACGGATTCGTGAATCCGGAGCACCGGCTCGACGTCGTGGTGCGGGCCGTGGAGTGGTTTGCGCGGTACATGCCGCCAGCTTAGGCTGCTGCTCGCCATCGCGGGCTGGCGGAGTCTATGAGAAAAAGCGGGGGAGCGGAAAGGCGGCCTTGCCGCGGGCCGCACCCCTGCCCTGATACACTTTTCTTTGAAGAAAAACTGAGTGTGACGCGTCGGCCGGCCGGATGGTAGGGCGATTGCCGGGAGCCGGTTGTCTATGCGGGCTGCCCGTCAGTCCCGGACATGTCGGCGGTCCGCTTTCAACCCATATTTTCTGACGTATTCGGAGAGACCGTTCCGCGGTTCAAGTAAGTGGGGCGGGGAGGATTCATGCGGCGGTATTTAACGCTTATCTGTTTGGTGTTTCTGGCTATTCCTGCCGGGGTTTCGATCTCCGGCTGCATCCGCAATCCTGCAGGGAACTACTGCAACGGCCTGGGATACGGTTTGAAGAACACCGATGTGTACTCGATCGACCTGGAGCCGAGAACCACGGGCATTTCAATGGCCTTTGGTCAGACGCGCCAGATTTCGGCACCCACGTCCAAGACCTGCAAGGGCGATGCGGCCAGCGTCGCGCAGTATGTGTTCGGCACAACGAACAACAAGCTGGTGGATATTTCGCCAGGGGGCAACCTCTGCGCCGGGATGTGGAACCGGAACTCCGGCGGCGGCATTGCCGATTACACGATCTGCAACTTCCCCAGCCCCACGCCCAGCACCGGCGGCCTGCCGTATTTGACGGCCTACATCTCGGCTGCAGCGGATTCGGTGACGTCCAACCCGGTGGAAGTTTTTGTTCACGCGCCCATCAGTTCGGTCACCCTGGCGCTGAGCGGCACCAGCGGCGGCCAGCAGCAGCAGTGCTACTCTCAGGGCGCCATCACGCAGCTTGACGCCGAGGCATGCTACGCCGGCGTCAACAACACGCAGTATGAGTTCTGCGCGCCGCCCAACGTCACCAACTACGCTTGCAAGGGCGGGCTGGCCCCGGGCGTCACCTCGGTTCCCGAGTGCACGGCTTCGATTGGCACCCTGAGCTACACAGTGGGCACGGCGCGCATCGCCTCCATCAATCCTGAGACCAACCAGATTACCGCTGAGCTGCCCGGCACCACCGTCATCACGTCGTCCATCGCAGGCACGGGGTCGGCCGCCGGATACTTCTCCACCTGCCCGCCCAAGTCCATCTCTGTCACGCTCAACGGCGCCACCAGCGGAACGGTGACGCAGGGCGTGCAGCAGAACCTGACGACTGTCGTTACCGATACGAACGGCAATACCATCTCCGGGCTCACGCTGGATTATCAGTCGACCAATCCGCTGAACATTACGGCAGTCAACACGGGCGGCATCTCCGCCGCGTATCCCGGCGCGGCTTCGGTCTACGCCATCTGCCAGCCATCCTCATGCAATCCGGCTCCCATCAATGTGGTTGGTCTGCTTGGCACCGGCCTGCCTGTCTCGAGCAATGCGGTCGATCTCACGACACCGGGCACGGCCAGCTCCTATGTCTGGCTCTCCGCGCCGGGCAAGTCGCAGTACTTTGTGCCGGTCGAACTGATCAGCGGAACGATCGGCTCCACCGTCCGCCTGCCCTATGTTCCCAACTCCATGGTCATGGACCAGACCGGCGCCAATCTCTACTTCGGCTCATCGCATGAGCTCATGATCTACAACACCGCAAACAACTCGCTGGCCAAGCAGGACCCATCTGTTCCGGGCGTCGTGCTGGCGGTTGCGCCCAACAACCAGTCGCTGCTCATCAACGATCCGGTTCGCCAGGTCTTTTACGTTTACAACGCCACCGGCAGCGTTCTCTCAACCTTCGGAGGCATGGGAAGCGCCGCATCCTGGACGCCCGATTCCAAGACCCTATACATCACAGACAGCGCGTCGCTGGGCGCGGGACATACGGATACGCTGTATGTCTTTAACGCGAATACCGGCTGGACCACTTACAGCCTCGCCTCCTCAGGCGGCGCCACCAACCTGGCCATCACCGTTCCCGGCGTGGGTGCTTATCTCAGCGGCAATCCCACAGTGGCTCACACCTGGTGCCCGACGGGCACGGTCGGCAACTACGCGAGCATGGTTTTCTATCCGCAGGGCGATTCAGTCAATGCGCAAACGGATGTTCTTGCCGCGACGGTGGACGGGCAGCACATTCTGGGCGCGGGCATGGCCGGCGGCGGAATCACGCTCTACGATATTGGCGTAACGATCCCCACCGGCGCGTGTCCGGCGGCCGTGGCCAACGCGCTCCAGCCGCTCACCATCGCGCACACGCTCAATCCCTTTGCGGTGAATGTGAACGCAACGTCGGTGGACGCGGTGATCGCCTCGCCGGCGTCGAACCTGGCCTTCATCACCTACAACGGCACAACCGCCGGGGCGAAGCTGCCCTACTATGTGCCGGGCACGGGCGGAGCGGCCGGCACGCTGAACTACCTGACGCTGGCCAACAGCACAGCCATCACGGCTCCTGTGGCGGGCTCCTTCAGTCCCGACGACACGGTCTTCTTTGTCTCCACGGCAGGCGACAACCAGATCCACTACATCGACGTGAAGACCCTGACCGACAAGCAGCAGATCAGTCCTAACCTGCCGCCCTGCGCTCCGGGCTCCGATCCCAACTGCACCATCACCACGCCGACCACCACGCCGGTGCCGGCCACAGCCATCGCCGTCAGGCCGCGCGCCACCACGTAACGCGCGGGGAAGCGGACAGCAGAAAGGCCGGCCACGCGCCGGCCTTTCTGCTGCCTCGCTCATCGCAGAATCCAACCGCCCGGCGCTGCTCTGCGGCGCGCCGGCCAGCCGCTTCAACACGATAGAATCAAACCATGATCAAGGGAATCTCCTTCCTGCGCCCTGCCGGCAGCGTCGCGGTCTATGACCGGCTGTCCAGCTTTTTTTCGGCGCTGGGATTTGCATCGGGCAAGGGCTGGGCAGAGGAATCAAGCCGCGGCGCGTCGTTTCTGGCTCCGCTCGGCAATATGGAATTTGTCGATGGCCAGTTCCCCTCCACCGCCGATGTGCTGGTGGAGGTCACAGCGCTCGACGCCGCGCACCAGGCAGCCGAGGCGTGGCTGCGCGCGCAGGGTGGAGAGGACGCGGTTGCCCGCCTTTCCCCGGTCACTGACACGCATTGGAAGTCGCGCATCTTTACCGTGGAGCCGGAGCCGGGTTTTGCCTTCAGCTTCTGGGCGTGGAGCGATCCGCTC
>JAJYBT010000039.1 GCA_021778875.1 Acidobacteriota bacterium
TGAGCATGGGCGCTGTGGCCCGGTTCCTGATGCCAAGTGTGTTTTATGAGCCGCCGCAAACGTTCAAGATAGGCAAACCGGGCGACTACGCATTCGGCGTGCCGACGTTTCTGGTGGACGAGAAGATATTTGTGTTTCATGACCGCGACAGGGGCTTTTCTGTTGCGAGCGCAGTTTGCACGCACCTGGGATGCACAGTTGCGCACTTCCAGAGCGATCAGAAGTTCCACTGCCCGTGCCACGGCAGCGTGTTTGCCGCGGACGGATCAGTGGTGCATGGTCCCGCGCCCAAGCCGCTGAACTGGTTTGAGGTGATCCTGGCCCGTGACGGGCAGCTGCAGGTGGACAAAGACAAGATTGTGCCGGCGACTTACCGGTTGATGGTGTAGCGATGAATCTTATCCGAGAAATCTGGCAGTCAATCGTTCGGCGGGATCCACTGTCAACCGACAAGGGAAAGTCAGAGCTGGTCTTTCTCAATGTCTGGCTGCACATTCACCCGGCCAAGGTAAAGAAAGAGAACCTGAAGTTCAAGCACACGTACTATCTGGGCTTTATCACGTTCTTTCTTTTTGTGATTCTGGTGACGACCGGGATAGCGCTGATGTGCTACTACCGGCCCTATCCCGCGCAGGCTTACCAGGACATGAAGGACCTGCAGTTTGCCGTGTTCCTTGGGCCGTTTCTGCGCGGCATGCATCGCTGGGCGGCGCACGGCATGGTCGTGTGCGTGTTCCTGCACATGTGCCGCGTGTTCTACACGGGCTCCTACAAAAAGCCACGGCAGTTCAACTGGGTGGTTGGCGTGGTGCTGCTGCTGTTGACGCTGGGACTTTCCTTCACGGGATATCTGTTGCCGTGGGATCAGCTGGCGTTCTGGGCGATCACGGTGGGAACCAATATCGGCAGCTATGCGCCGCTGGTGGGAGGACAGATTCGCGAGCTGCTGCTGGGCGGCCACACGGTGGGCGAGGCTGCGCTGCTGCGCTTCTATGTGCTGCACGTGGCGGTGCTGCCGTCGATGGTGATCCTGTTTACGGTTGTGCACTTCTGGCGCATCCGCAAGGATGGCGGCCTGTCGCGGCCGGTTTGGAAGCTGAAGGCGAAGAAGCCTGAGGGGCTGGTGACGATTGGCGGCACTCCTGAGGTGGCACAACTGCAGGCCGTGCCGGCTTCCACGGACAAGACCTACGGCCTGATGGAAGTGGTGACGGGCAAGCCGATCTTTGAAACGATCACACCGGAAGAAGAAGAGGATGTGGCGTTCTCCTATCCGTTCGCGTTCTTCCGCGAGGGCGTGGCGCTGATGGCCACGGTAACAGGCATCATGGCCATTTCGCTGTTCTTCCATGCGCCTTTGGAAGAGCTGGCCAACCCGGCGAAGACACCGAATCCGGCGAAGGCGCCGTGGTACTTCCTGGGCTTGCAGGAGCTGGTGAGCCACTCCGCGCTGCTGGGCGGTGTGGTGGCGCCGGCGGTGATGGTGCTTGCGCTGCTGGCCATCCCTTACTTTGACCGGAATCCGAGCCGTCGTCCGAAGGATCGAAAGCTGGCGATCTGGTTGTTCACGATCTTTGTTGTCGTCAACCTGGTCCTGATTGTGATTGGGACCTACTTCCGAGGGCCGGGCTGGGCACTGGTTCCACCGTGGGTACATGTTGTTGCGGGGGCAGAGTAATGGGACGCAGATTACCACAGGCTTTTTTTGCACTGAGTTTGCTTGCACTGGCGTTGATTGTGGCTGCCGTATGGCAGGCCTCAACACCGTCGTGGAAGACGTATCAGCGCCAGTTCCTGCAGCTTGAAGCACAAGGCGAGCCGAATGCGGCCGCCAAGGCTGCGGTACTGGCGACGCCCCTGGAGATTCACCAGGTGCTGTTGCCGGGCCTGCAGCGGGTGGACCGCTGCACGACCTGCCACCTTGGAGTGGATGATCCGACGATGAAGAATGCGCCGGAGCCGTTCCGCTATCACGTTGGACTGGGACCGCACGTGCCTTCGAAGTTCGGGTGCACGATCTGCCACGGTGGGCAGGGACTGGCTACGGACCAGAAGAATGCACACGGGAATGTCGACTTCTGGCAGACCCCGCTGCTTGCCAAGGACTATATCCGGGCCTCGTGCGGACGCTGCCACAAGGAAGGCGATATTCCGGGTGTTCCGGAGCTGGCGGAAGGACGGCACCTGTTTGAGACGCAGGGCTCCCGTGGATGCCACAAGCTGGATGGCGTGGGCGGAAGCATTGGCCCGGACCTCTCAGAAGAGGGAGCGAGCCAGCGGTCGCCGGAGTGGCTGGAGAAGCACTTCCTTACGCCGTCGGTGGTTTCGCCGGGCTCGGCGATGCCGAACTTTCACTTTACGCGGGAACAGGCGCGCGCTCTGACGTACTACATGCTCTCTCTGACGAACCAGGATATGGGCACGTATTACTCCAGCCTGCGCACGATTCCGAGCTCGAGCTACGGGCGTGAACTGTTCGTGGAGAAGAACTGCATTGTCTGCCATGCAATTGGCGGCGTGGGCGCGAAGGTCGGGCCGGATCTGATGGGCGTGACACAGCGTCACTCGCGCGAGTGGCTGGATGAGCAGCTGGTGAATCCGCAGCTGGTGTATCCGGGCAGCGCCATGCCGGAGTACGACCTGGATACGAACTCGCGCAAGGCACTGGTGGCATACCTGGCAACGGCTACATCCGAGGATGCGCAATTGATCCTGTCTGGCAAGAAGAGTACGCTGACGCCGGAGGATGCTGCGATTGAAGCGGGCAAGAGCAACTTTGCACGCTTTGGTTGCGCGGGTTGCCACGGAACCGAGTTGCAGGGCGGCGTGCCGAATCCGAATGCGCAGGGCGGACAGGTTCCCTCGCTGCTGCATCTGTCGGATGACTACACGAAGGACGAGGTGATTGAAGTGATCCGGAACGGGCGCATGCCTCCGCTGGACAACGCTTCAGGCCCGACTCCGCCGCTGTATATGCCGTCGTGGAAGCATCTGCTGAGCGAAGAGGACATTCACGAGATTGTGGAGTTCCTCTGGTCGAAGCAGCAGAAGGCGAAGGATTCCTGGTAGAGCGGAATTCATCGACTGCGAAGGCATGAAAGGATTCCTCCGTTTGATTGCAGGCGGAGGAATCCTTGTTTGTAGTTGGCAACAGAGATTGCAGGCAACGAAGTTGAACAGGGATTGCGGAAAAGTGAAGCGAAGAATCAGGCATCGATGGGTGGCAGCCGTGGCGCTGGTGACGGTGGCGGCTTTCGGCGTCTCGCGGGCGGCACAGGGGCCCGCCACCGCGGATGTGAAGGTTGCGCAGCCGGGGAAGATCTATCCGGCGCCGACGAACTTGAAGGTGCTGCCGAAGAACTCGACGGGGCAGCAGGTGCACGACACGATGAAGGAGTGGTCTGACTCCATGAGCGTGGAGTGCTCCGCCTGCCACGCGGAGGTTCCGGGGAAGAAGGGGCCGGATGGGAAGCCGCTGCTGAACTTTGCGGACGACTCAAAGCCGATGAAGGATGTGGCGCGGATGATGTACACCATGACCGATGAGATCAACAGCAGCTACATTGCCAAGGTGGAGGGATCGGGGTTGCCGGTGACCTGCGGGACTTGCCACCAGGGCAAGATAAGCCCCGAGCCTTACGAGAAGAACAAACCGCAGCCGAAGAATCTGGGACCTGCGCCGGGCGAAGGCCCGATACCGGAGTAGGAGCAGCAGACTCTGGGCTAAGAGCGCGTTGCGCGCAGGACGAGGTTTGGGCCGAGCGCGCTCAGCGGCTGTCGCAATCGGGAACCGTACACAGTACAATCCAAGGAGAGAGAGCCGTGGCTACGGGCCGCTGGCGCTCTCTGTAGCGGCGATGCGTAGAGCATCTGCCGACGGGCGAAAGTGGCGGAATTGGCAGACGCACCAGACTTAGGATCTGGCGGGGAAACCCATGAGGGTTCGAGTCCCTCCTTTCGCACCAGGAATCTGCCCAGGGCTGGTGGCAGCGCGGCAGCGCGATGCCGAAGTTCGCGGGCGAGCCGGCGGGGTAATGCACTAAGCTGGTGGAATCATGAGTACAACACCAGCACAGCCCCAAGTAAAGCTCACTCAGACTGCGGACTACCGCGAATCTTATGCCAACAGCGTGCATGTGCGCGTGAGCGTATGGGATTTTCAGCTTGTATTCGGACTGGCGTCGAGCGAGAGCCCGGAAGAGGTGACGATTCGCAATCACCAGGCGATCTACCTGAGCCCGCAGCAGGCCAAGGCTCTGTGGAATGTACTGGGGCAGAACCTGGCCCAGTATGAGCAGGCCTTCGGCACGCTGAATCTGGAGCCGCAGAGCCATGGATTTCCGCAGGGACCGGTGAATTAGGCAAGAGCCGGAAGCCATGATGCGACGCTTGCGCCTGATACAAAGCTTTGAGCTGCGGAGGGATAGGCCGCTCCCTGTCTGGATGATCTTCCCGGCGATCTTCGTGGCGCTGTATGCGAGCCACTATACGCTGATGCGGCTGCCCTACTACTGGGACGAGGCGGGCTACTATATTCCGGCGGCGTGGGATTTTTTCCGGACGGGCTCGCTGATTCCGATGACGACGCTGAGCAACGCGCATCCGCCGTTGCCCAGCATCTATCTTGCGTTGTGGTGGAAGCTGGCGGGCTTTGAGCCGGAGGTGACGCGCGAAGCGGTGCTGATGGTGGCGTCGCTGGGGCTGGTGGGCGTGTGGCGATTGGCCCTGCGCGTGGCAGGATCCGCCGCGGTTGCGTTCTGGACCGTGCTGCTGACAGCGTTGTATCCGGTTTGGTTTGTGCAAAGCACGCTGGCCCATGCGGACATGTTTGCCGCCGCGTGCACGGTGTGGGGATTGGTCTATGCGCTGCCGGACCGGCATCGCAAGTCGTGGGTGGCGGCGCTGTGTTTTACGGCGGCTGCGCTGTGCAAGGAGACATCCATTGCCGTTCCGCTGACGCTGGCGGCGGTAAATGCGGTGGCGAGCATTCGCGCGCAGTGGCCGGTGCGCGTGCGGCTGTGGCGGGAGGCGGCCTGGTTTGCGGCTGCGCCGGCGCCGCTGGCGGGCTGGTATGCGTGGCACTACGCCAAGACGGGATTTGTGTTCGGCAATCCGGAGTTTTTGCGCTACAACGCCGAGGCGACGCTGACGCCGGTACGGATTGTTGCGGCGTTTGGCTACCGGCTGCTGCATCTGACCGCGCACATGAACCTGTTTGTGCCGGTGCTGATGATGATGGCGGCCCTGATGCTGGAGCCGCGGCGGGATGTCCGCGGGCGGGAGAGGGCCGCGATCAGCGTGCAGACGCTGTGGCGGATCTTCTTTGTGCTGCTTGCGAACGCGATTGCATTCAGCGTGCTGGGCGGCGCGTTGCTCACGCGGTATCTGCTGCCGATGTATCCGCTGGTGCTCGTGGTGGCGGTGTCGACGTTTTATCGCCGCGTGCCGTACTGGCAGGGGCTGGCGGCGTTTTCCGCGGCTGCGTTTGGGATTGCGCTGTTTATCAATCCGCCGTACCGGTTTGCGCCGGAGGACAACCTGCAATATGCGCATGTGATTCGCATGCACATGGCGGGAATTGCGCAACTGAACCAGCGATATCCAGACTCGACGGTGCTGAGCGCCTGGCCGGTGACGGACGAGCTGACACGGCCTGAGCTGGGGTACCTGAAGCGTCCATATGCGGTTTACCGGCTGGAGGATTTTACGTCGGCGCAGATTGACCGTGCGGCCGCGGAGCCGGGCGGGTACTCCACTGCGCTGGTGTTTTCCACGAAGTACGATCCGCCTTCGCTGCCCTTCAGCCTGGGAACGAGGGGAGAGGCGCTGGATGAGCGCTATTTTGATTTGCACCACGACATGGCGCCGGAGGCGATTGCGAGGCGGCTGGGAGGAGACCTGGTGTGGACGCGGGAAGACCGGGGGATGTGGATTGCGCTGATTCGCTTTAACCGGCAGTTTGAGGCCATGGCGGAGATGCCGCGGCCGGGCCAGTGAGGGGAACGGACTCTGCGGGAGGAAGACGTTGCCTGCGAGGGTTACAACCTATAATCAGTTTGTCGTGCAATTCTTTTCTTTATCGCGCAAATACAGGTCATGGTGGCATGCCATGGCGGTGGTTCTGGCCGCAGGAATGTGGCTGGGGCCGACCCTGCAGGCAAGCGGCCAGGGGCCTGCGTCAAAGGCCCAGGAGGGTTCGGGTGCGGACCGCGGGCGGATTTTGCTGGTGCTGCCGTTTGACAACGGTACGGCACAGCCGAGCCTGGAATGGATTCGGGAGGCGGCGGCGGAACTGCTGAGCAGCCGGTTTGCCTCAGCGGGTTTCTCGCCGATGAACCGGCAGGACCGGCTGTATGCGCTGGACCACCTGGGGCTGCCGGAAGGATTTCAGCCGTCGCGAGCCAGCTCGCTGAAGCTGGCGCAGACGCTGGATGCCGATTCAATTATTGTGGGCGCCTACCGCATGGAGGGCACGGACCTGGTGGCCGAGGCGCGTGTGGTGGACGTTCCGCACCTGCGGATGAGCCAGATGGTGACTGCGCGGGGCGACCTGCGGAACCTGATTGCGGTGTTCGACTCGCTGGCATGGAAGCTGACGCGGGTGCTGGACCCGGGATTCAGCGTGGCGGAAGAGACCTTTGTAGCCACGGGCAAGACGATTCGCGTGGACGCGTTTGAGCAGTACATTCGCGGCATTACGGAACCGGACCAGGCGGAGAGGCAGCGGCACCTGGAACAGGCGGTGAAGCTGAGCTCGGACTTTGCGCCGGCGTGGATGGCGCTGGGCCGGGAGGACTACGCCGAGCAGCAGTATGAGCAGGCCGCGGCGGCGTTTGCGCGGGTGGGACAGAACAGTCCGGATGCGCTGGAGGCGGGGTTTTATCGCGGGCTTTCCCTGCTGTTTTTTGGGGAGTATACGAAGGCGGAGGCGGCGTTCAAGGGCGTTGCACAGGTGTTGCCGCTGCCGGAAGTGCTGAACAATGAGGGCGTTGCTGTAAGTCGCCAGGGACACGACGGCGGTGCGCTGTTTCGGCAGGCGATAGCGGCTGACCCGAGCGTGGCGGACTACCACTTTAACCTGGCGGTGAGCCTGAAGCGGCGTGGCTCCGATGTCGAGGCGCTGACGGAGCTGAACCAGTCCCTGAAGCTGCGTCCGAATGACAGCGAGGCGCAGGGATTGCTGGCGGCGTGGAAGACGCCCGCGAAGACAGCGACGGACGCAGACGCGAAGGCCGACCCGCTGGAGCGCATTGTTCGCACGTTTGATGCGGCGGCGTTTCGGCAGGCGGCGGTGATGATGGACCAGATGGAGGCAACGCGGCTGGCTGCGCTGTCGCCGCGGGAACGCTCACTGCGGCTGGCGGCGCAGGCAAAGGATTATCTGCATCGCGGGTTGCTGCTGGAGTCGGAACGGCTTTACCAGTCTGCCGTGGCCGCGGATGGATCGGTGGCGGAGGCGCATGCGGGGTTGGCCCAGGTGCGGGAACGCACGGGCGACGTGGCAGCGGCGCGGAAGGAGGCGGAGGCGGCCTTGGCGCTGACTCCGCTGGCGGAGGCGCACCTGGTGCTGGCGCGGCTGGACCTTGCCGCCGGTCACCTGGACGATGCGGGCAAAGAGGCCGGCGCAGCTCTGAAACTTGACCCCGGAAGCAGGTCGGCGCAGGATTTAAGCCGACAGATTGCAGCGAAAGCTGCCGCGAAGCAGTAGGTTGTTTGGGTGCAGGCAGTGTAGGAGCAGACCATGCTTCAGGTCGAAGGCGGGTTTGGGAGCGGCAGGCTGGCCAGCATGGCAGTTCTGATTGGGCTGGTGCTCGGTCTTGCGGTTGCGGCGCGGGCACAGCAGCCCCTGGTGGAAAAGCTGGTTCTGGATGACACGATCCAGCCGGTGAGCGCCGGAATGCTGGAGAGAGCGATTGCTCGCGCCAACTCAGAGGGCGCGGCGGCTCTGCTGGTGGAGCTGGACACGCCGGGCGGGATGCTGGAGTCGACGCGGGCCATGGCCGGCGCGATTTTGAGCTCGCGGGTGCCGGTGATTGTGTATGTGGCTCCGGCGGGTGCGCGGGCAGGGTCGGCGGGATTTTTTCTGCTGGAGTCAGCGGACGTGGCGGCCATGGCTCCGGGAACCAACGCGGGAGCGGCGCATCCGGTGCTGGAGTTTGGCAAGCCGGATGAGACGATGAACCAGAAGATCCTGAACGATGCGCAGGCGTTCTTGCGCTCATTTGTCACCAAGCGGAATCGCAACGCCGAGGCAGCGCAGGCCGCCGTGCAATCGTCCCACTCGTATACGGCCGAGGAAGCGCTGGCGCAGAACCTGATTGATCTGACGGCCGCCAACGAAGCGGAGCTGCTGGCCAAGCTGGACGGCCGCGAGATTACCCGCCTGGATGGGACGAAGATGACGCTGCATCTGGCGGGCGCCCGGGTGGAGACGATGAAGCCCACGCTGCGCGAGACGCTGCTGGGATGGCTGGTGAATCCGAATATAGCCATGCTGCTGCTGGTGGGCGGCGGGCTGCTTATCTACCTGGAATTTAATACGCCCGGCACGATTGTTCCCGGCACGCTGGGGACGCTGATGGTGCTGCTGGCGGTCTTTGGGCTGAATCTGCTGCCGATTCGTTACACGGCGGTGCTGCTGCTGGTGGCGGCGGTGGTGCTGATGGTGCTGGAGGCGAAGTTTGGCGGCCACGGCGCGCTGGCGATTGCCGGGATTGCGTGCCTGCTGTTTGGAACCCTGACGCTGATTGCCGCGCCGGTGCCGGAGATGGCCATCCACCCATGGGTGGCGATTGCGGTGAGCGTGGGGTTTGGCGGCATCACGGTGCTGCTGGTGCGGCTGGCGGTACGCGCGCGACGCCTGAAGGCGAGGCTGGGCGCGGATGCGCTGATTGGGAGCACGGCGACGGCAATGGAGCCGCTGGAGCCCGAGGGGCACGTTGTGGTGGAGGGAGAGATTTGGCGGGCTGTGGCCAGCGCGCCGGTGCCTGCGGGAGCACGTTTGCGCGTGGTGGGGCATGAGGAGTATCTGCTGCGCGTGACGCCGGAACAGGAGCAGCAATCACACGCGCCAGTGGTGTGAGATATGGCGAAGGTCAACGTGGAGTACAATCCCTGCTGAGTGAGGAAGGCCCAATGTCTGAACTGCCGATTCCGTTTGCGATTCTGATTGCCATTGTGGTGCTGTACCTGGTGAACTCCATCAAGATTTTGCGGGAGTATGAGCGCGGGGTCATCTTCCGGCTGGGACGCGCGCTGCCGACGCCGAAGGGACCGGGAATCATTCTGGTCTTCCGGCCGATTGATCAGATCATCCGCATCTCCCTGCGCCAGGAGGTTCTGGAGGTTCCGGCGCAGGATGTAATTACGCGGGACAATGTGACCATCAAGGTGAATGCCGTGGTCACGCTGTACGTGGTGGATCCGAACAACGCGGCGATCAAGGTATCCAACTATGTTTACCAGACATCGCAGCTGGCGCAGACGACGCTGCGCACGGTGTTGGGCGAGGTGGAACTGGATGAACTGCTGAGCCATCGCGACAAGCTGAATTTGCGCATCCAATCCATCATGGATCAGCGTACGGAGCCGTTCGGCGTAAAGGTCATCTCAGTGGAAGTGAAGCAGGTGGACCTGCCCGAGCAGATGCAGCGCGCGATGGCCAAGCAGGCGGAGGCGGAGCGCGAAAAGCGGTCGAAGATCA
>JAJYBT010000040.1 GCA_021778875.1 Acidobacteriota bacterium
GGTTCATGCCGGCGTTGGTAAACAGCAGCGTGGGGTCGTTGGCGGGCACCAGCGAGGAAGAGCTCACGCGGCGGTGGCCCTTCGACTCAAAAAAGCGCAGAAAAGTTTCGCGAATATCGTTTCCAGAGCGGACGTGCATGACAGAAATAGTGTAATTGGCGGCGGGCCATAGTGTAATGAGCCGCTGGTCAGATACGCAGCGGTCAACCGTCGTGGGGATCGTCCGGCAGGTTGTCGAGCGCGGCCAGCGCGTCGTCCGGGACGTCCCACTGGCGGAGAATCCTGTAGATCACGCCGGTCGAGAAGCCCGCGGAAACCAGCCGCCGCATCACCCGGGCAGTCTCTTTCTCATTGGTGGGGCGCGCAATGCGCTTGCGCGCAAGGTGCTGGCGGGCCAGGGCTTCCTCGTCGGCCGCGTCGTAGCGGGCGGCGATGGTCTCCTCCACGATGCGCGCGGCGACGCCCTTCTGCGCCAGGCTCTGGCGCACCCGGCGCGCCCCGAGCTTCTCGTTCTCCTGCCGCAACCGCGTGAAGGTCTCGGCGTAAGACTGGTCGTCGAGGTAACGCCGCTCCTTCAGTTGGGCCACGACGGCGGCAAGGACGGCCTCGCCGCGCTCGCCGCGCTCCACGCGGGCAGCCATCAGCCGCCGCAGTTCCGCTTCCGTGCGCATGCGCCGGCCCAGCGCCTTCACCGCATAGTCGTAGAGGCCGGCCTCATTCAGAAAGTCGCGTGGTTTCTTCGTCCGACCAAAAGGCATGGCTGTCAGTCCAGGGGAATCAGCAAACGGAAGGCACGATTGCGCCGCCAGCGGTAGTGCTTGAAATCGCTGTCGAGCGTGAGAATATCTCCTGTGCCTAGCTCATCCGCCATGTGAATCAGACAGGCATCGGCAAAATCCGCGGGAACATCCCGGTATTTCTTCATGATTTTCTGAACCGGCAACGCGGAGTCACGCAGCTTGAACGGTATATCCAGAATGCCTTCTCCCACGCTGGCAAGAATGCCATCCACGGCACCCGGCGTAAAGCGCAAAAGATGAAGCGCCTCGGCAAGCACCGGCTCGCAGGTCACCAGCGGGTGATCCAGCGATTGATAGGTTCTGACGCAAAGCGCATGATACCGCTCGCGCTTGTTGTAGGCGGCCACCAGAAAGCCTGTATCCACAAGAACCGGCTTCACTCAGCCGTCCCTCGCACTGGCTTGCGCCGGGTGCGCCCCATGCTCTTCCCGCCGAAGTCTTCCATGCGACTCTTGTTTGTTGCCAGGTCTGCAATGCCGCTGTCGTATTTGCCAATCCCGATCAGTCTACGGCGCGGCGGAGCGGCGTGCGTTTGCTCCACCAGTCGAATCCCTTCCCGAATTACTTTGGATACACTCCAGCCATGACGGCGCACGAGCCGGCCAAGCGCCGCCTCCGACTCCTCATCCAATCGTGCCTGTACGCTCATCTTCATGCCATGACTGTACTACAAAATAAAAAGATGTAGTACAAATCATTTTCCGCGCGTCCACTCATCCACCCAGTCGTTCACGGTCTTCCACCACAGGCGCGAGTTCTGCGGCTTCAGCACCCAGTGGCCCTCATCCGGAAAGTACAACATCTTGCTCGGCACGCCGAGCAGTTGCAGCGTGGTGAAGAGCTGCAGCCCTTCGCTCAGGTCAAGCCGGTAGTCGAGCTGGCCGTGGACCACCAGCGTGGGCGTCTTGAAGTTCTTGGCCGAGAGCGATGGTGCCCACTTGCGGAAGGGATTCTCGCTGTCGGGCTTGCCGTAGTAGTCCCATGGATGGCCCTTGAACTCCCACGTGTTAAACCACAGCTCCTCCGTGGAGCCGAAGGCGGACTCGGGGTTGAACATGCCGTCGTGGCTCACGATGCACCGAAAGCGGTTTGTGTGGCCAAGAACCCAGTTGGCCATGTAACCGCCATAGCTGGCGCCGAGGGCGCACTCGCGGTTCTTGTCGAGGAACGGGTAGTGCTGCTCGGCGTAGTCCAGGCCCGCCATCAGGTCCGTAAAGGGCTTGCCGCCCCAGTCCCCGTTCACGCCATCCACAACAGCCTGTCCGTAGCCGGTGCTGCCGCGCGGGTTCACCATGACCACGACGTAGCCGTTGGCGGCGAAGAGCTCCGGGTTCCAGCGATACGACCACGACTGATCCCACGCACCCTGCGGCCCGCCGTGAATCAGGAACTTCACAGGGTACTTCTTGTTCGAATCAAAGCCTGGCGGTGGGAGGACAAAACCCTGGAGCATGGTGCCATCGGCCGCGGTGAACCAGAAGGATTGCATCCTGGGCAAGTTAAGTTGCGCGAGCAAGGTGTCGTTGAGGTGAGTGACGGGCTTCCAGCCGGCGCCACTGCCCGGGCAGTCTCCTCCTGTGCAATCGGCAGGCGGAAGCGTGTACGTCACGACCCCGACTTCGCCGGGGGCTTCAACCGTCATGCGATCGGCAACAATGCTTTGCCCTGCCAGCGGATGAAGACCGGACAACTCTCCATCGTCCAGAAGCAGCGAGGACTTCCCATCCAGCGCAACCCGGAAGACGGGTTCCGCGCCCTTGTCTCCTGCCGCAAAGTAGATCTCGCGCGAGTCGGGCCCCCACGCAAACTCATCCACCCAGCGATCGAACTTCGGCAGCAGGTCCTTGATCGCCTTGGTCTGGCGGTCATAGAGGACGAGGCGGAACTTGTCGCTTTCGTAGCCGGGGCGGAGCTGCGAGCGCCAGGCGAGGTATTTGCTGTCGGGCGAGTAAGCGGGGTTGAAGTTGCCTCCGGCGGAGGTGCTGATCTGCACGGGCCTGGCGGCGGGGTTGGTCAGGTCGAGGGTGTAGATGCGTGGGCTGGTGCTGAGGGCGGGAACTGGATCGGGGTTCTCGGTAAATGCCAGCTCCTTCGAGTCAGGCGCGAAGGCGCAGCCGCAGCCGCCGCCATCGAGCGAAAACGGAGGTACGTCGTGGGGATTGCCGGGCGTCAGGTCGCGCACCGCGCCATCCGCCACAGAGAGCAGAAAGAGATGACTGCGCTTGTCGCCCGTGTAGTGGTTCCAGTGCCGATAGAGCAGGTGGGTCCATATCTGCGCCTTCACGGGACTGGCCGCAGCGGCCTTGTCCTTTTCCGCGTTGCAACGGTCTCCGGCTCCGCCGTCCGCCGGGCTGATCGCCGGGCAGTCAGGATAAACGAAGGACGTGAAGACGATGGAGCGCCCGTCGGGTGACCACAGGGCGTTGTCGGCCTCCGTGGCAATTGCCGTCAGCTTCTTTGCGTTGCTCGTTGCGCCGGTCGCAGGATCGAAGTCCGCCAGCCACACCTGCTGGCCACCCTCGCGGCTGCTGAGAAAGAGAATGCGCTTGTCGTCCGTGGAGAACTGCAGGCCGCCGTCGCCGGGCTGGCCCACGGAGAGCTTTTGCGGCTCGCCCCCCTTGATGCGCTGCAGCCACAGCTCCGCCGTTTTGGAGTTCTGGTCCAGATGGACGGTGGTAACGCCATAGGCCAGCCACTGGCCGTCGGGCGAGACAGCGGTATCGCCCAGGCGCTTCATCTGCATCATGTCCTCAAAGGTCATGGGATGCCTGGCAGACTGGGCAGTGGTGAGAAGGGTGGAGGCAAGGACGAAGGCAAAGGAGAGGACGAACGGATATTTGCGCATGAATTTCCTGCCAGCGCACGGCGCATGCAGGCCCGGGCGCGAAGAAGAAGTGTACACCCCGCGGGATGGGTGCGCAGGAACCCCGGCGCGCTAGGCGATCTGCAGTTCGAGAACGATGGCCGCTCCGCGCGGCTTCACGTTCATGGCAGAGATGCGGCCGTTGTTTTCCCGCAGGATGGTTGCGCAGAGGCTCAGGCCCAGGCCGGCGGTTTCTCCGCTGGCCTGCGCGGGCACAAAGGGGTCAAAGGCGCGGGCGGGATGCAGGAAACCGGGGCCGGTGTGCGTAATGACGATCTTGATGCATTCGGCCTCGGCCGAGGCGTCGATGCGGACGGTCCTTTCCAGACCGGAGTCCAGGGTCTCCACCGCCTCAATGGCAAACTGCAGGCAGTAGAGAACAGCCTGCCGAACCTGCTGCGAGTTGCCGAGAACGCGGGGCAGCGTGGGCGGAACGTTGAGCCGGAAATTGATGGAGCGATGCATGAACTCCGAGCGGTGGAGTTGCTCCATATCGGCCAGCAGCTCAGTAACAGAAATGGCGGCGAAGTGCTCGTCCTGGGAGTGCGACATGCGCGAGAGGCTCTCCAGCGTGGAGCGCATGGAGCGCGCCTCATTCAAGATGGCCGTAACGCCGCGGCGAGACTGGTCGTTCAGGTCTTCGGCCTCCTCCAGCAGCGAAGCATAGCCAAGGATCACCGTGAGGGGGTTGTTGAACTGGCGGGTGACGTTGCCGGCCAGTTGGCCCAGTCCGGCAAACTTCTCCGCATCCACCAGCTTCTCAAGCATCTGCGTCTGGGTGCGGTGCGCCTGGATGCGCGCGGCCAGAACCTCCACGGGCAGCAGGTCATGGGCCGCAAGCGGCCGCAAGGGGTCGCGCGGACTGGCCAGAAGCAGCGCGCCCTCCGTGGCGTTGGCGCCACGCAGCGGCACGGCAAAAACCGAGGTCAGGCGCAGGCGTTCCAGGTCGTCACCCGGCAGCAGCCACGGGGTAAAGTTCAGGCGATAGGTTTGCGCATCCTCGACGGCAGGCTCCAGTGAGCCGGGCGCGAGAAAGCCCTCGACCGGAATGCGCAGCGCAAGGGCATCAAGAGCGTTCACGGCTGCATCTTCAAAGCCGGCTGCTCCCGCCAGGTGATAGCGCGAATGCCCCTGCAGCAGCATGAGCGCAGCCTGCGAAAAGCGGCTATGCGCCACCACGGTCTTGCAGATCTCCGTTCCCTGGCGGTCAAAGTCC
This sequence comes from Acidobacteriota bacterium, assembly GCA_021778875.1. The sequence goes on from JAJYBT010000040.1 coordinate 4,880, forward strand.
TCCATGCGGCGCCGAGCCAGGGTCAGCCCGGTGTAGGCTTCCAGTTCCTTGCGGGCGCCGCGCTCGCGCTCCTTGGCGGCCTCGTGCACGGCAATCTCGTTTTCAAGGGCGATGAGGATCAGCCCAAGGACGGCGAGCACCCGGCCATAGATGACGAACATCTGAATGGCAGAGAGGATCACAGGGCTGGAGATGGAACCCGGCAGAACCTCTGCCCCGCGCATGGACCATGCCAGAAAGCCCAGTATGCCAAGCACGGTTCCCAGCGTGGCGCGGCGAAAAACATACAGAACCAGCAGCGCGGTAATCAAATAAGCGGAGCACTCGACAAAGAGCAGCGCCGCGGCCGCGCCGCCCGTCACCGAAACGCGCAACGCCGTGCCGCCCAGGATGATGCACAGCGCCAGCCCTGTCCAGATGGGCATGCTGCCGCGGGTGATGCTCCAGAAACAACCCACCAGCAGCGAGAGCGCCCCAAGCGCCGGGAAGATGAGGAACGGCAGTCCGCCGGGGGTCTGGCCGTGATAATGGCCATACAGCACGAGCGCGTACACCGTCAGCGGAACCGTAAAAGGAATGGCGTAGAGAACGCGCACCCGGCCAATGCGAAAGCCCAGCGGCGACAGCGAAGCCAGAAATAGGGCGTAGCTGATCTGCACGCACACCTGCCCGGCGGCAACTAACCAGGGATGTACCGCAGGATCGGAGAGGTCCCACAAGCCCAGGCGGAAGGCCTGCAGCATGCGCAGGGCGGCAAAGGCGAAGCCCAGCAGCCAGAGCAGGATGCGCGTATCCCGCGAGCGCCGGTAGAGCTGCACGAAGGCCGGCAACAAAAGCACCGTGAGCACCAGCGCGGGCAAATAGTAACCGTCGGGCATCAAAGCCGAGGATCTCCTTCGATCCAGCTTTTGGAGGAGAAACGGGTTTGTCCTGCATTCCAGATCGGCCAGTCGCCGCCGCAGAACGCAAAGACGTAAGGGTTATTCTGCCAGTTTCTTACCAGAAATCAACTGCCGCAGCGGCTGGCGAAAGACACAAACGACTCCCGTGCATCCATGCACCTGAATATTCGAGGACGAACGCGGTTTCCACTTCAGATTCTGCAGCCACCCTGCGACAGTGTATATGCGTCTAATGTTGTAGTTGCAGAATTGAAGCGCAAAGTAACGTTACCCGAAGCTGAATGGCAGGCATGCTCTCAAACAACGCGAGGCGGGGGAGAAGGATCCGGATGCAGAGGTGGGGTTGGATGGTATTGCTGGCGGCTGGGATGTGCGTGCCGCCGGCCATGGCGCAGGACAAGGACAGCTTTACGCCGATGCCCCTCGATGCGGGGTTCGGAAAGATGGACGTCTCCGCCCCGGCAACTCCGCCGGAGCAGATCATTCGTGAGTTCGCCGCCAAGGAGAGCGAGTTTCGCGAGGCCCTGAACCACTACACCTACCGGCGCGAGGCCCGCGTGCAAACCCTCGACGACGATAACAAGGTAGACGGCGAGTGGTATGAGGTGGACGACGTGATCTTCGACTCCTCCGGCCGTCGCACGGAAAAGGTGGTGTTTGCGCCGCAGAGCACGCTGCAGCGGGTGCAGATGTCGCCCTCGGACCTGCAGGACATCCAGCACGGCTACCCGTTTGTGCTCACCACCGACCAGGTACCGGAGTACAACATCACCTACGCAGGCAAGCAGCAGGTGGACGAGGTGGACTGCTACGTCTTTGACGTAAAGCCCAAGGTCATCGAGAAGGGCAAGCGCTATCTGGATGGGCGCATCTGGGTGGACGCCACCGACCTGCAGATCGTGGTTACCGACGGCCGCATGGTTCCCGATGACACCCGCAAGGGCCACGAAGACCTGCATCCTCCCTTCATGACCTGGCGGCAGCAGGTTGACGGGCACTACTGGTTCCCCGTGTACACCAAAGGCGAGGGCGTGCTCCACTTTGCGGGCGGCTCAGGATACATGGCCCAGGACGTGCACATCCGCGACATTGTGAAGTACGCCGATTACAAGCGGTTCGGCTCCACCTCCAAGATTATCTTTGAAGGGCAGGACATTACCCCGCAGCAGAACCAGCAGGGCCAGCCGCAGCAGCAACCGCAAAAGAAATAACGAGCAGGCCCGTCCACCAGGCCGCCCTGCGCAGGCGTGACTCGGGTCACCGCTCCGGCTCGCTCTCTGCGCATACCATAGTGCGCCGAATTTTGCTGCGATGAGCCGTGCAACTGGGCTCGCAGGATGGGGGGCGCATGAAGATTCTTTTGGCAGTGGACGGATCCGAGTACAGCAACGCCGCGCTTGAGGAAGTCATCCGCCGGCCATGGCCCCGGGGAACCCAGGTGGAGGTGCTCTCCGTTGCACACGCGATTCCGGAATTCACAGACCCGCGGCTTATGATGCGAACCATTCAGATGGAGACACTGGAGCACGAGCGAAAGCGGGCGCACGAGGTTGTGGAGAAGGCAGCGGCTGCGCTTGCCGAAGCAGCCCCTCTGCTGGCGGTGACAACCAGGGTGGTCGAGGGCTCGCCCAAGGAGTCGGTTGTGCTGGAGGCGGCAGACTGGGGAGCGGACCTGATCGTGATGGGCTCCCACGGCTACGGCGCGGCAATGCGTTTCCTGCTGGGCTCGGTGTCGCATGCGGTGGCCCTGCATGCTCCCTGCTCGGTTGAGATCGTGCGCAAACGGTCCGCCCAGGCCGCGTAAACCGGGCAAGTACAGCTAGAGAACCCCGCGCAGATGCGGAGCCGGGGGCAAGAGGTGTGCCCGGGCGAGAAAGGCCTGCTTCCGGCCGGCTCAGTTCCCTTTCTTAATAAAACAGGTACTTGCGCCAGCGGTCATCGCCGTGGCCGAGCATGCGCATGATCTGACGGCTGGTGTGCAGCGAAAACGGGCGCGGCTCACGCAGCAGAACCATGTCGTCAATCTCGTGCAGCAGCCGGTTGCCCTTGCGGCGATTGCAGGCGTGGCAGCAGGCGACCAGGTTCTCCCAGGTGGAGTTGCCACCGCGCGAGCGCGGTACCACGTGGTCCAGCGTAAGCTCGCTGGAGGGCAGCACGACGCCGCAGTACTGGCAGGTGTTGCGGTCGCGGAGCAGGATGTTCTTGCGTGAGAGGGCTCGGGTCTGGTGCGGGATGCGCCGGTATTCAAGCAGGCGGATGACCGAAGGCATGGGAACGCGGCTGCGCTGGGCGTGGAGGGTAAGGCCGTGCTCCTCCTCAGTGCGCGCAATGCCCTTCAGCACCAGCACCAGGGCACGGCGCGCGCCGCAGATATTGATGGGTTCATACGACGCGTTGAGCACCAGCACGGGCATCTGCAGGATATGGCTGGCCTGAGTGCTATGCGGCGCGGCGGTGTGGTCGGCAACGTGAGCAACGGCCCGGGCGGCCGACTTTTGTTTACGAGCATGAATCATGGCTTTTCCCAGCGACATCCTTCTCCCCTTAGTCAAAAGACGGTTGGCGTGGTGATGCGAGCATGGTTTCAGCGGTCGGGTTGGCGTGGCGCAGACTGCCGGGCTGCTCGCCGGGGACGGACAGGCCGTCCTTTGCGAGCAAACCGCGGAAGTCCACAGAGGTGCGCCGGGCGCGGGCCAGCGTAGCCACCCATACGGCTTCGGCTCCGGCCTGGAGCAAAGCCCGGGAGGCGGCGCGGGCGGTGGCGCCCGTGGTCAGGATGTCGTCAATCACCAGAACAGTACGCCCGGCAATCAGACCGGGCTGGGCAACTCGAAAGGCAGCGCGCAGGTTCAGGCGACGCTGCCGCGGCGTCAACCCGGCCTGGCTTTGCGTAAGGCGGGTGCGAGCCAGCGCGCCGGGAGCCAGCGTCAGCCGCCACGCCGGATGCGTCTGCTTCAGCCGGCGAAGCGCATGAGCAGCAAGCAGTTGCGCCTGATTAAAGCCGCGTCCGGCGTATTTGCATCGGTGCAGCGGCACGGGAACCACAACAACCTCCGCGGGCAGTTGCGGCGCAATCTGCGAAATGGTGAGCGCCAGCATGCGTCCCAGGTTGTGCGCGGCCGGGCGAAGACCGTCGTACTTCAGCGCGTGGATGGCCAGCCGCATGCGGCCCTCGTAGGTTCCGCAGGCAACCGCACGCGCAAAAGGTGGCGGAGCCATGCGGCAGGCACGGCACAGGGGCTGCTCTTCCGCCGATGGCGCCCACAGGGAGTCGCCGCAGCGAAAGCACACAAGTCCGTCGTGGGCAGGCACTTCAGCCCAGCAAACATCACAGATTGGAGCGGAAGAAAGGCGCGGCAAGAGAGAGCCGCAGAGGGCACAGGATGCAGGAAGGATGGCACAACTGACTGCATCCAGAGGACTTCGAAGCACGCGGGCTACGGCGCGCCACCGCGAAGTCTCCGATGGCGGAACGTCGAACGTCAGTGAACCGTAGTCCCTGCGGAAGACGCACCTCTCTTTGGGGCGGCGGGTTCTTATGCCGCCTTGACAACGAGTATACGCGCATGCGGGCGCTGCTTTCCATCGCGCCGTGTGAATAGGAAAACAATAAAGGAACAAGGAATGGCACGGGCATCGGCGACGGACTGCGCGGACTGAACAGCCGTATCAACGGTACGGTACACTTCAAACCTAAGAGGGGTATTGTCTTTTGCGTTTTCGGAGTGCGTTTTTCGGCGTTTTTGCATCGCTTTTTGTGCTCGGCGGCCATGGCTGGTCCCAGCAGCCGCAACAGCAGGGCGGACAGACAGGGATGAGCAGCGGCATCTCCTCTGGCGTGGCGGCGGCGCCGGTGTACGACGAGCAGAAGCGTCCCATCACGGCGGGCGGCTTTGTGGA
>JAJYBT010000041.1 GCA_021778875.1 Acidobacteriota bacterium
TGCCGTGCTGCGCATAGAACCAGTCAGTGGGATCGGTGGCGCCGACCAGCTTGAAGTCACCACCCTCGCCGAGGCGCCACATCACGCGACCGGAGCCCTTGCCGTCGAGGAACTCGATCTTGATGATCCAGTTCTGGTGGCGCATGGAGAGCAGCAGGTTGTGGTCGTCGCTCGAGTAGAGCATGTCGTTGGAGTGAGTCCAGTCGGGGAAGTTCATGGGGTGGCGATTGACGTCGAGGTGATCGAAGGTATTCCACACCCAGTCGGGATTGCCGTTCTGGTCGACGTCGACGAGCGCGTCGCCGAGGACGTTGGTGGTGCCGGGGTAGCCGGGCAGGTTGGTGTAGGGCCTGGAGTAGTCCGCCAACAGCACCAGATGGCCGTTGGGCAGGATCAGGACACTGTGGTGGAAGTTTTTGAACTGGTAACTGTTGCCCTGGGCATCGCGCAGGTTTGAGGCGGCGAGCTTCTGGTTGAGGGAGTCCATGGTGATGGTGCGGATGGTGTTGCCCGCCAGATCGACTTCGCGCACCTCGTCGTAGAGGTTGAAGGTGCCCTTGACGGTGAGCGAGGAGAGATAGGAGACGAGCATCAGCAGGTGGCCGTTGGGCAGCATCTGGACGCCCTGAATGATATCAACCGACGAGGCGGAGTAGGTGTAGGTCCAGATGACGTTGCCGTTCAGATCGGTGGCGTAGGCCTGGGCCACGTTGCCGGGGACGACGGTGTTCCACAGCTCGATGCCGGGCTGAGGCGTGCCGCCGCTGGTGGTGCTGGCTTGGACAGTCGCGGTGGCGGGCGGCGTTCCGGTCTGGCAGGTCTGGTCGGCGTCGTTGAAGGTGGCGCCGTTGTTGAGCACGACCTGGGCGCGCATGTGGTAGGTGGAGTTGCCGAGCATACCAGCGACGTAGATCTGCACCTGTCCGCCGTTGGCTGTGGGCGTGGCGACCTGCCAGGTGTTCAGCCCGTAGTTCGTGGTCTTGCCGAACTGCACGGAGACCTTGCCGGGCGCGGGCAGGTAGATGGACTCAAGCGCAACCTGGGGATTGCCGGTGGTGCCGGGGCAGGAGATGACCCCGGGCAGGATGATGGCCGCCACGGCGGTGGCGTAGTTCTGCAGGGGCGAGGAGACGAGCGCCGCAGTCACGGTCACGTTCTGGCTGACGGGGATGAAGGTGGGTGCGATGTAGTTGCCGGAGGTGTCAATAGTGCCGTCGGCCGAGCTGCCGCCGACCTTGCCGTTCACCATCCACTCGATTTGGCCGCCGCTGGTGGAGGTGGCGGTGAACTGGAACTTCTGCCCTGGGGCAAGGACTACATACTCCGGCGAGATGGTGACGGAGCCGCTCTGCGAGGCAGTGGGTGGGCCGCTGGTGGGCGGACCGTAGGGATTGACTCCGGTGTTGATCCAGAAGCCGCAGCCTGCGAGCAAAACGACGGGAACAAGGCAAAGCAGGAGAGCCAGCCGGCCGGCTGCGGAGCGTGCATGCCTGCGCTGCGCAGGCCGGTGTGGTGACAGGGATTCCATCGCGGGGGAAGAGTTCATTCCATCGTTCTCGTTCTTGGTATAGGTGCCAGGCGTCCCGGGAAGGCAGACGGATTCCTCTGTTTAGTTTGGATGAACGGGAGAGGCAATGGGGTGCCTCAGGGGGCAGGGTTCTTTTTGCCCTGGTGCAGGATGCGACATCGGGAGGGCAATCAGCCGCGCTTGCGCAGTTCGTGCTCCACCACGCGCAGCATCTCCGCCTCGGGTGCGGGCTTGCCGGTCCAGATTTCAAACTGGCGCGCGCCCTGCTGTACGAACATCTCAAGTCCGCTGATGACGGGGATGCCCCGGGACCGGGCCAGCTTGAGCAGCGGCGTTTCCAGCGGGTTATAGACCATGTCAAAGACGAGTCCGGCGTTGAGCTCGTTTTCAGCGATGGGCATGGTCTGCCTGGTGCCTTTCATGCCGCAGGGGGTGGTGTTGATGAGCACGTCGAAGTGCTGTTTGGCGAAGACCTCGTGCTTGAGCGATTTGGCCTTGGCCTGGCGGGCGAGTGTGACGGCGTTCTCATGGGTGCGGTTGATGATGAAGACCTCCGCGCCCTGCTCGACGAGACCGAAGACCGCGGCCCGGGCGGCGCCGCCGGCGCCCAGCACGGCGATGCGGGCTCCCTTGAGGCGCAGGCGCTTTTCGAGCGGGCGGATGACGCCGGCAACGTCAGTGTTGAAGCCGTAGAGCTTGCCGTCCGCGCCAGTACGCAGCGTGTTGCAGGCGCCGATGCGCGCGGTGAGGGGGTCCATATTCGCCAGGAAGGGCAGGACCTCCTGCTTGAGCGGCATGGTGACGGCCGCGCCGGCAAGGGGCAGCTCGCGGACAAGGGTAAGCAGGTCTTCCAGCGCGCGGACGCGCAGAGGCAGCAGCACGGCGTTGACGCTCTCGCGGCGAAAGGCCGTGTTCTGCATGAGCGGCGAGAGTGAGTGTGCGATGGGGTTGCCGGCCACGCCGAAGACGCGCGTTGCCTGGTCAAGCTGCTCGACGCGATAGAGGTCGCGGAGGGTCTGGGCGGTGACCTGGCCGGGGGCGGTCTCGGAACCGTCAGAGAACGAGGCGAAGGTGAACGCGCCGCCGGTGCGCGGGCCGAGGACGCGGCTGACGATGCCCTCCTCGCCCATGGCAATGCCAACGATGTTGGAGGAGGCGGAGCGGTTTTCGATGAGGCGCAGAACGGCGAGGTTGTCGGCCAGCGAACGCGCGGTGGAGACGACCTTGACGAAGTCAGGCTTGAAGGCGGCGATGCGGTCGGCGGCCTGATCGAGGCTGCGCGTGCGGGTGAAGTCGTGAAAGCTGATGAGGAGAGCGGTGCCGGCCTCCCACAGGCGGGTGTGGAAGTGGGAGAGCTGGGCAGGCCTGGCTTCCTCGGCGGACTCCACCTCGAGGTCGATGATCTGGCAGCCGGCGAGCGCGGCCTTGGTGAGGATCTCGATCTCCGTGGCCAGGGGCCCGTCGAAGTTGCCGCCGTTGGGCTTGCGGCGGCAGGTGGCGATGGCGGCCACGTCGCGGTGCTCGGCGAGGAACTCCTTGAGGCGCGGCAGGATAGCGGCGGGCTTGGGCAGGGAATCGAGGCGGAACTCGAGGAACTTGACGCTCTGGATGGCGGCTTCGGCGCGCTCCATCATCTCAGCGGGCGAGGCGGCCTGGATGGCCACGCAGAGTTTTCCGACGCGCAGCCGGGGACCGGCGGGCGGGTCAGAGGTGGCGAGGGTGGCAGCGCTGCGCATATCGGTCAATTGACGCATCTTAATGTGGTTCTGCTTTGGATGCAACCAAAGCGGCTCCGCGGGCGGGATTTCACCGTGTTTGCGGGGCGCGGCGGCCGGATGTGGCAAGCTGGAACTCTGGAGGATTGTGCCAACTATGCCTGCTGATACGGTTGCCGCCGGTGCGCTGACGGAAGATATCCACGTGTGGGAGGCTGGGGGAGCCCAGTCGGCCGAGGCTCTGTCGAGCTGGGTGGGGGCGCGGCTGGCCGCCCATGAGGCCGCGCTGGCGGCTCTGCTGGCGGTGGAGGGCGCGCGGACGCCGGAGAACTCTCTGCGGCTGTATGACGTGGCGGTGGAGCAACTGAGCCTGGCGGGCGCGCAGGCCGGTGTGCTGAACTCAGTGGCCGCCAGCAAGCAGGTGCGCGACCAGGCACAGATGGAGGCGCAACGGGTGGCCATGGCCGCCAGCGCGCTGAGCCTGAATCGCGCGGTGTACGATGCCCTGGCGGTGATAGACCTGAGCGGGGCGAGCGCGGCCACGCGGCACTACGTGGAGCGCACGCTGCTGAGCTATCGGCTGGCGGGCGTGGACAAGGATGACGCCACGCGGGCGCATCTGCAGGCGCTGCACGAGAAGGCGACGGGGCTGTCGCTGGAGTTTTCGCGGAATATCCAGGAGGGGGGCCGGACGATTGAGGCCACGGCCGCCGAGCTGGATGGGTTGCCGCCGGACTATGTTGCGCGGCACCAGCCGGATGCGGAGGGGCGGATTCTGCTCTCGACCGACCAGCCGGACATGCAGCCGGTGATGACGTTTGCGAGCAATGCCGGTCTGCGCGAGCGCATGTTTCTGGCGTACAACACGCGCGCCTACCCGGCGAACCGGCAGATTCTGCTGGACCTGCTGGCGACGCGGCAGGAGCTGGCCACGGTGCTGGGCTTCCGGAGTTGGGCGGACCTGGCCACGGCGGACCAGATGATGGGTTCGGCAGCCAACGTGCGCGCCTTTCTGGCCCGGCTGGATGAGGCCAGCCGCGAGGGCGCCCAGCGCGAGCATGTGCTGATTGTGGACTTTGCCCGCAGGCGCGAGCCCGGGCTGCAGGCCATTGACATCACCAGCCGCGGCTACTGGTATGAGCAGTTTCGCCGGTCGGCGTTTGACTTTGACTCGCAATCGGTGCGGCCGTACTTTCCGTATGCGCAGGTGGAGGCTGGCGTGCTGGAGACGGCGGCCCAGCTCTTCAAGGTGGAGTTTCGGCGCTCGGCCGTGCCGGGGTGGGACCCGGCGGTGACGGTCTATGAGGTGTTCGAGGAGGGCCGGCCGATGGGCAGGTTCTACCTGGACATGCATCCGCGCGAGGGCAAGGACAAGTGGTTTTCCGCCGCGCCGGTGGTGACGGGCGTGCGCGGGCGCTACCTGCCGGAGGCGGCGCTGATCTGCAACTTCCCGGGCGGCGAGGCGGGCGACCCGGGCCTGATGCAGTACAGCGACGTGGTGACCTTCTTCCACGAGTTCGGCCACCTGATGCACGCGATTCTGGGCGGGCATACGGAGTGGGCGGGGCTGTCGGGCTTTGCCACGGAGGGCGACTTTATCGAGGTTCCGTCGCAGATGCTGGAGGAGTTTTTCCGCGATGAAAGGCTGCTGCAGGGGTTTGCGCGGCACTACCAGACGGGCGAGGTGCTGCCGGCGGAGACGATCCGGAAGATGAAGCTGGCGGGGGCGTTCGGCCGGGCAGACTGGGTGCGGTCGCAGCTCTACTACACGACGCTCTCGCTGGACCTGCACGATGCGGATCCGGCGGGGCTGGACCTGGATGCGACTACGAAGCAGCTGTTCCAGAGCCTGCAGCCGTGGACATGGCTGGACGGAAACCGCATGTATGCGAGCTTTGGGCACCTGACCGGCTACTCGTCGAACTACTACACCTATGCCTTTGACAAGGTGATTGCGCTGGACTTCTTTGCGCAGTTTGATCCGGCGGACCTGCTGGGGTGCGATACCGGTGCACGCTACCGGAAGCTGGTGCTGGAGCAGGGCGGCTCGAAGCCGGGCCGGGAGATGGTGCGTGATTTTCTGGGGCGCGACGAGGACTTTGCAGCCTTCAGCACGTGGCTGAATGAGGAGTTTGAGAGCGAGCTGCTGGCGCAAATGGCCTGACGCTGCGGGGTGTGCGCGGCGCATCCGCTAGGATGGATGCGATGGCGAGCACACAGGATTTCAAGGGCAGATGGGCGCTGGTGACCGGGGCCAGCGCGGGGATTGGCACGGCGCTGGCGCGGGAGCTGGCGCGTCACGGCGCAAAACTGATTTTGACGGCGCGGCGCAGGGACCGGCTGGATGCGCTGGCCGCGGAACTGGCGGGCAAGGGCGCCGAGGTGCGTGTGGTCGTGGCTGACCTGAACGATCCGGCCGCGCCGCAGCAACTGTACGACGCGACCGAGGGCGCGGGCGTGGCGGTGGATATCCTGGTGAACAACGCAGGACTGGGCCAGTACGGCGCTTTCCACACCAGCGATCTGGAGCAGGAGCTGAGCCAGGTGCGCGTGAACTGCGAGGCGGTGGTGCGACTGTCGCGGTTGTTTGTGCCGCGCATGGTGGAGCGGCGGAGGGGATGGTTGCTGGTGGTGGCATCGACGGCAAGCTTTCAGCCGGTTCCGTATATCTCGACGTACGCGGCGACGAAGGTGTTTGACCGGTTCTTTGCGCTGGGGCTGGCGGCGGAGGTGGCGCGGTTCGGCGTGAAGGTGACGGCGCTGTGTCCGGGGCCGACGGAGAGCGAGTTTTTTGACGTTGCTGGTGCGGCGGCCTTTCGGCGCCATGTGCAGCCGGCCGAGGATGTGGCTCGGCTGGGCGTTGCCGCGCTGGCTCGCGGGCAGCGCACGATTCTGCCGCAGACGCAGGGGAAGGTGACGGCGTTTCTGGTGCGCTTTTTGCCGGTGAGCCTGATTACGTACTTTGTGGAGCGCGCGGCGCGGCCGGAGAAAGCGACGGGTTGAGAGAGCTTGCGCAGTTGGCGAGGTGAGATGGAGAAATGGCGTCGAAGGAGGGAAAGCGGGATGAGGGTTGGATCTAAATTCAGGATTCCAGGTATTTTCTTGCTGGTTGTGGCGATGTGTGTGCCGCTGGGATGGGCCGGGACGAAGGGGATTCCGAAGCACGGGAAGGCTGTTTTTGTGTTCAACGGCAGGGACCTGAGCCAGTTCGATACGTTTTTGCCGAGCACGGGGCTGAACGCGGATCCGAAGCATGTGTTCACGGTGGAGAACGGGGTGGTGCACGTATCGGGCACGGAGATGGGGTACTTCATCACGAAGAAGGAGTACAGGAATTACTATCTGCGGGCGGAGTTCAAGTGGGGCGAGGGGACGTTTGCGCCGAGGGCAGGTCAGGCGCGGGACAGCGGGATTTTGTACAACGTGCAGGGACCAGACAAGGTGTGGCCACGCAGCGTGGAGTTCCAGATTAACGAGGGCTGCACGGGCGACTTTTGGATGACGGACGGCGCAGCGCTGACAGGAACGGACGGCGTGCGGGTGGTGGGACCGACGGGCAGCGCGAAGAAGATTGACCGCTTCAACAAGGGGCCGTGGAAGAACGTGGTGGGATATCGCGACCCGGTGAATGAACTGGAGAAGCCGCACGGCGAATGGAACGTGGTGGAACTGGTGAATCGCGACGGTCATGTGTGGCAGTACGTGAACGGAACGCTGGCGAACGAAGGGACGGACGCGTTTCCGGGGAGCGGCAGGATTCTGTTCCAGTCAGAAGGGGCGGAGGTGTACTTCCGGAATATGAAGATCTATCCGCTGAAGTAGCGCGGATGGCAGGTGCGCAGGACCTGGGCACGGCCTGGGCCGGATGCGGCGTGAGCTGGGTGCTGAAGGCCGCAGAGTTTTCCACGGACGGAAATCGGATGGGGCAACCTTTTGCGGGGTGCGGCATCTGAACCTGTAACAAGCAGAGGCTTCCCCAGGTTACGTCCCTCCAATAAAGGAACCATTCCTTTTCGAGGGTCTGTTGTTGGACCCTTCGTCTCGAATCTCTTCAGGAAATTCCCACCAAAACATGCCTCTCGAGCGGGCCTGCCGGAAGGCAGGCCCATGCGCTTGCGCCATGCTGGGAATGGATGCCGGAATGCCCGATACAATCAGAGTGTGAAGCCGTCCCGAACAGTTCCCGAAACGCAGATCGATCAGAACCTGAAGGCCATCGATGCCTTGTTTGACGAGGCCGGCCTGGTGAGACGGCGTCGCGGCAAGCCTGCCGGCATTACGCGGCAGCTGCGCATGGAGCGCGCCATGCCAGAGGAGCTCTCAGTGCCGGCGCCGGAGCCGCGGAGAGCGGCCAACGGCGTTCCGTTAATCGGGGTTCCGGCATGGGACAAGCTGCCGTGGCTGTGGCACGGCTTCAGCACGCGCAAGGGCGGTGGCAGCCGCGCTTACTGTCCTGAAGATGCGGAGGGTGAGCTGAACCTGGGATTCACGCCGCAGGATGCGCGCGAGACCGTGGTCCGGAACCGGCGACTGCTGGCAGAAGCGGTGACCGGCGATGCGGAGACGCCGATTGTGACCCTGCGCCAGATTCACTCCAACCTGGTGGTGCCGATACGCGCCGAAGATGCTCTGCGGGAGCCGCCGCGCAAGGGAGACGGACTGCTGACGGCCGAGCCGGGCATCCTGCTGGCGATTCAGACGGCGGATTGTATTCCGGTGCTGGTGGCAGACCGTAAGCGCCGGGCGGTGGGGGCCTTCCATGCGGGCTGGCGGGGGACGGTGAAGCGGATTGTGGAGATGGGCGTGGGCCGGATGCGGCTTGAGTTCGGCTCGCGGCCGGAGGACCTGGTGGCCGCGATTGGGCCGGGCGTGGGCGCCTGCTGCTATGCGGTGGGCGATGAGGTGCTTTCAGCCTTTGAGTCGCAGTTCAGCTATGCGCGGGAGCTGTTCCACGAGGTGTATGACTCGGATCCTGTCCGGACGAAATATCCGATGCTCTTTTTGACGCAGCGCGCGCCGGGCCACTCGCCGATTGGCCCCAGCCTGCACCTGGACCTGGTGGAGGCCAATCGCCGCCAGTTGCTGGACGCGGGGCTGAAACCGCGGGCTATCCAGGTGCTGGGCGGCTGCACAAGCTGCAACCCGGAGCTGTATTTTTCCCACCGGGCATCGCGTGGCTATGCCGGGCGCATGTTCAGCGTGATTGGAATTCGCCCATCCTGAGCGGAAGCGCACACGGCTCCTCTCTGCGCAGTTGCCTGCCGACGGGAGCCGATGCTGTTGGATGGAGTGGTACGGAAGAAATCAGGATGCGCTTGGCGCGGCTTCGTCCGGGTTAACCAGGTCGCGAAGCTCTTTGGAGGGCTTGAAGTAAGGAACCCGCTTGGCGGGCACTTCCACGCGCTCTCCGGTCTTGGGGTTGCGGCCAATGCGGGGATTGCGTTGGCGGATGCGGAAGGAGCCAAAACCGCGAATCTCGATTTTGTCTCCACTCTGGAGCGCAGCAATCACGGAATCAAACACGGTTTCCACGATTACCTCGCTATCACGGCGTGTCAGGTCGCCCAGCCGGGTAACCCGTTCCACCAGATCTGCCTTTGTCATGTCCTTCAGGCCTCCGCTCTCAGCATAAACGGATTCTGGGGGCGAAAGCGGGAAAAAGCAAGCCCCCAGTGTGGGAATTTCGCCTTTTGCATCAGCAGGTTGGCGAAAATGGCTCTGCGGAGGGCACGGCGGCATTGTCAGGCTGGGCTGTCGCGTTATGATGGGCAGAGTCTTTCTCCGCGGCAGATCGCGGGACGGAGCCCGGACGTGGCGCATCACCCTCAATACAGTATCGTTATCCCCGCCTACAACGAGAGCCGGCGGCTGCCCGCCACGCTGGAGGCCGTGCTGGCCAGCATTCGCGCGAATGGATGGGATGCGGAGGTGATTGTCGTCAATGACGGCTCCACGGACTCCACCGCGCAGATTGTGAAGGACTTCGCCCTTCAGGCCCCGGAGCTGAGGCTGCTGGAAAATCCGGGGAATCACGGCAAGGGGTACAGCGTGCGCAACGGAATGTTGCACGCGCAGGGCGATGTGGTGCTGTTTACGGATTCGGACCTCTCGTCGCCGATTGAAGAGGCGCACAGCCTGTTTGAGGCCATAGCGGCCGGGGCGGACATCGCCATTGGCTCGCGATGGCTGGAGCGCGACCGCCAGACCCAGCGCCAGCCGCTGTATCGCCAGTTCTTTGGCCGGTGCTTCAACCTGGTTACGCGGGCCATCATGCGGCTGCCGTTTGCCGATACCCAGTGCGGCTTCAAGGCGTTTACGCGGGAGGCGGCGCAGACGGTCTTCCAGCTGCAGACGATTGAGCGCTGGGGCTTCGACCCTGAGATCCTGTTCAGCGCGCTGAAA
>JAJYBT010000042.1 GCA_021778875.1 Acidobacteriota bacterium
ACATGGATTGGATGGGCGCTGCTCTCCGCCGTCTTTGCCGCCGCCCCGCGCCGCGTACCATAGCCAACATGACATGGATTGGATGGGCGCTGCTCTCCGCCGTCTTTGCCGCCGCCCCGCGCCGCGTACCATAGCCAACATGACATGGATTGGATGGGCGCTGCTCTCCGCCGTCTTTGCCGCCGCCCCGCGCCGCGTACCATAGCCAACATGACATGGATTGGATGGGCGCTGCTCTCCGCCGTCTTTGCCGCCGCCACGGCCCTGCTCGCCAAGGTGGGCGTGGCGCATGTGGATTCAAACCTGGCCACCGCCATCCGCACCACCGTGGTGGTCGTCTTCGCCTGGGGCATTGCCCTCGCCCTCGGCAAGCACGGCGAAATCCGCCACCTCGACCGCCGAACCCTGCTCTTCCTGACCCTCTCCGGTCTGGCCACCGGTCTTTCCTGGCTCTGCTACTTTCGCGCGCTGCAGCTTGGCCCCGCCTCGCGCGTCGCACCATTGGACAAGCTCAGCGTCCCTCTCGTCATGATCTTCGCCTGGCTGCTGCTCGGTGAAAAGCTCAACACCTCTGTCCTCGCAGGCGGCCTGCTCATCACTGCCGGAGCGGTAGTCATGGTTCTCGGCTAAGTTCAGCCAACCCACGTGCCTATACTGAAGGCAGAACACAACGTCATCCATTCCAGCAGGCAGACTTGACCACCCCTGATCCTTCAGCATCCCGCTCCGCCCCGCCCCGCCGCATCGTCCTCACCGGCTTCATGGGCTCCGGCAAAAGCACCGTCGGCCCGCTCCTCGCCCGCCGCCTCGGCTGGCGCTTTGTCGATGTGGACGACATCATCGAGTCGGAAGCAGGCATCTCCATCACAGAAATCTTCGCCCGCCACGGCGAACACGCCTTCCGCGACCGCGAGCACGCCACCATCGCCCGCCTCGCCGCCGGCGATGCGCTCATCCTCGCCCTCGGCGGCGGAGCCATCGAGCGCGCCGAAACCCGCGACCTGCTGCTCAACGCCCCCGGCACCCTGCTCGTCCACCTTGAAGTCGAACTCGCCACCACCCTGGCCCGATGCAGCGGCACAGAAAACACCCGCCCCGTTCTCGCCGATCAGGCCAATCTCGCCGCCCGCTACCAGCGCCGCCTGCCCCTCTACCGCGCCGCCCACATCTCCATCCCCGTTGACGCCCTCACCCCCGACCAGGTGGCGGACGCCATCCTGCAGGCGGCCGGCCTGTCCTGAACCCGCCCCGCTTGGTATCATCAAAGCAGGCGCCCCCCACCGCCCGGCTGCGCCTTTTGAGGTCCTCCAACTCACGCATGACTCCCGCCTCCCAGGCCGCCGCCCCGGCAGAACTTGCCGTACACGCCGAGCACCCCGCGCACGCGCACATCCATGCACCGCGCCCAGGCACCACCGCGATGCTCATCCATGACCTTCGCGAGTTGTTCAAGGTCCGCGTCACCGGCATGGTCATCATCACCGGCTGGGCGGGCTTCTACCTCGGCTCCATGCAATCCGGCATCTCCAGCGTCCAGCGCGGCTTGCTTGACACGCTCGTCGGCATCGGCCTCGTCTCCGCCGGCTCCGGAGCCCTCAACCAGGCCCTCGAGCGCACCACCGACGCGCTGATGCCACGCACCGCCGACCGCCCGCTGCCCTCCGGACGCATTTCCCTCACCCAGGGCATCCTCGCCGGCATCGGCGCGCTGGCGCTCGGCGCCTGGTGGCTGCTGCTCCACACCAATCTCGTCACTGTCTCGCTGGCCCTGCTCACGGCCTTCACGTACGTGGCCGTCTATACGCCGCTCAAGCGCGTCACCACCCTCGCCACCTTCATCGGCGCATTTCCCGGCGCCATGGGCCCCATGCTTGGCTGGACCGCCGCCCGCGGACGCATCGAGTGGCCCGCCGTCGCCCTCTTCGCCATCCTCTTCGTCTGGCAGTTCCCTCACTTCATGGCCATCTCCTGGATGTATCGCGAAGACTACGCCCGCGCCGGCATCCGCATGCTGCCCGTCGTGCAGCCCGACGGATGGTCCACCGTCGTCGAAGCCCTCTTCTACGCCGTCCTCATGATCCCCGTCAGCCTCGCCCCGTGGCATCTCGGCCTTGCCGGACCCGTCTACGCCGTGATCGCCACGCTGCTTGGCCTCGGCTACCTCGCCTACACCATCCGCTTCGCCGGTATCCTGCGCACCAAAGACCCGACCGAGAGCCGCATGCTGGCCCGCGACCTGCTCAAAGTCAGCGTCATCTACCTGCCCCTCCTTCTCACCACGCTTATGCTCGGCGCCATCGCAACTCACTGAGGAACCATGACGACGACCGACTCCGCATCGAGCGCCCATTCCGGCACGGGTTCTGCCATCACCGCCATTCTCGCCATCAGCGCCGCGGCAACAGCCTTCCTCTTCTGGCTCATTTACATCCATCCAGCCTCGGACGCAGCCAGCGTCCGCTTCGCCTTCCTGCCGCCGCTTAATGCCCTGCTCAACGGCCTCAGCGCAACCGCTCTCCTCATCGGCTACACCTTCATCCGCGCCCGCAACATCAAAGCCCACCGCGCCTCCATGATGACGGCCTTCGGCTTCTCCACGCTGTTCCTCGTCGGCTACATCCTGCACCACGCTCTCCACGGAGACGTGCGCTATCCCGTCCACGCAGCCTTTCGCACCTTCTATCTCTCGCTGCTGGCCAGCCACATCGTTCTCGCCACCCTCGCCCTGCCGCTTGTGCTGGTCACCTTCTTCTTTTCGCTCTCCGGCCGCATTCCCCAGCACCGCAAAGTCGCCCGCTGGACCTTCCCCCTCTGGCTCTACGTTTCCGTAACCGGCGTCATCACCTACGCAATGCTGCGCCTGGCGCTGGGGCGGTGATCCCCATGCCCGCAACCAATCCCATGCCCAACGACGGCACTCGCGAGCTGCTCCAGTGGGGCTCGTCCATCGTAGGCGCCGGCCTGCTCGCGGCACTGCTGCTTCAAACGGTCCTCGGCGGCTTCACGCACACCGGAGCCACCACCAACACAGGCTGGTTCGCCCTCATCGTCGCCCTCATGTCCATCCCCTTCGGCGGATTGCTGCTCCTGCTCGGCGTCGCAAAGTGGCTGCGCAACCGCTCCATCGCACGCCGCGCCAGCCGCTGAAAAGCCAGCTTCACGCTTCCGCGCCCCCAATCGCAAACAATGTGATTTAAATCACTTTCTATCTATAACTTGCGATGGATGCCCCACTCCACCTTTGTCCCGATGCACACCTCCCTGCCGTGACTTAGCATTCACTCAATTCCCCAAAAATTCTGTTGCCGATGGAGAGCCTGTGTTTCGCTTGCCATGCCGCTGTATCACGCCCGCCTGCTGCCCGCGCTCGCCCTTAAGCCTGCGCGCGCGGCTCTATCGCACGCCGGGTAGCCGCCTGCGCAATGCCCCGCAATGACCCCCATCCATGTCCATGCCCTTGTCAGCTCTCTCAATGAATAAAGAAAGGTAGTCCGGATGAAAAGGGTTGTCGCCTCCATCGCTCTCGCTTTCGCCATGCTCAGCGTGTCCTCAAGGCATCTCTTTAGTCAGTCAAGCGCCTCGGTCGTTGAAGGTGTCGTCCAGGACCCCACAGGAGCCGTGATCCAGGACTGCGATGTCATTCTTCGGAGCACAGAGACGGGCGTGAAATACACCACCCGCACCAACGAAGATGGCGTGTACGCCTTCCCCTCCGTCCAACCCGGCATCTATTCCCTCGACATATCCAGGCAGGGATTCAAATCCCATTCCATCACGAACTTCAGAGTGACTGCCTCGCAGCGCGCCACGCAGAGCGCCGTCCTGGAAGCCGGAGCAGCCTCCACGACCGTCACTGTCGATGCAACCGGCTCCGGCTCGCTCTGGGAGCCGACATCAAACGAGCTTGGCACGCTCATCGAGCCCGTCAATGTGCGCGATCTTCCCCTCAATGGCCGGGATTTTCTGCAGCTGGGCCTGCTCTCCGGCGCGGTGCAAACCTCCGGCACCCTCGTCTCGGACTTCACCTCTCTCCAGGTCGGCCATCCTGACCGCACCATCGTCATCGGCGGCAATGAGCAGGACCTCACCGGATACGCCATCAACGGAATGTCCACGGCGGGCAGCCGCCTCGGTCAGGCATCGTTGAACCTCTCCGTCGCCGCCATCGATCAGTTCAAAATTCACGAGGGCTTCTTTCTTCCAGCCGAGGGGCCAAACAACGCCGGCATGGTCAGCGTCGTCACCAGGGCCGGAACCAACCAGCAGCACGGAGAGATCTTCGAGTTCCTCAGAAACAATGCCTTCGATACGCGCCAGTACTTCGATCCTCCGGGCGCCCGGCCCAGCCCTTTTCATCGCAACCAGTTTGGCGGCGCCGCCGGCGGGCCGGTTCTGCGCAACCGCATCTTCTACTTCGCCCATTACGAAGGCCGCCGCCAGGTGCTCTCTGAAACCGCCTACGCCACCGTGCCTTCCGCCCGCATGTTTGCCGGCGACTTCTCCGAGCTGAACGTCCCGATCTACGACCCCGACACCTACGACGCCGCCACAGGCCAGCGGCAGCCCTTTCCGCAAAACATCATCCCGGCCAGCCGCATCAACCCCATGGCCACAAAGCTGCTCGCCTATTACCGCTCCGCGCCAACTTACGGCCCAGAGAACGTCGTCGGCAATCCACGAACCACCGACAACTACGATCAATTCGGCGGCCGCGTCGATCTCACCCTCAATGCAAAAAACAACCTCTTCAGCCAGTTCGTCCGGGAGAATTCCCCCACCCTGGACTCCGGACTCTTTCCTCTCTCCGGCTTTGGTTATCCGCTGAACACAAAGTTCGTCATGGCTCAGCTCACCAGCACCCTCACCCCGCACACGGTCAATGAGTTCCGCCTCGGCTGGATTCGCCCGTCCGTATTCTTCGCGGGTGAAAGCCAGTCAGGCATACAGAACACCCTCGGCTTCACCGGCACCGGCGACCAGAATGGAATCCCGGGAATCTTTCTCGCCGGCTTCAACCTCTCCACCAATCCCCAGAGCGCCTCCTTCGGACAGAATCAGGGCCTCATCGGCAACATCGATAACCAGTTCCAGATGCACGAGGGCCTGAGTCTGTTGAAGGCAAAGCATGAAATGAGCTTCGGCTTCGACCTCGCTTACATTCGAACAGTCCAGGAAAGTTCCAACTTCTACTCCCGCGGCGGAGTCTGGTTCAGTCCCATCTTCACCGCCCAACTGGCAACAAACAGCGCCGGACAAATCGCTCCCGTGCCCGGCACCGGCAGTTCCTTCGCGGACTTTCTCCTCGGCATGCCCCAGAACGGCAGCGTCACCTCCATGCCGCGCACCCACTTTCGCTGGACGGCCCTCTCGCCCTACTTCCAGGACACCTGGAGAGTCCTGCCGAGCCTCACCCTCAACCTCGGCCTCGGCTGGAACCTCAGCACGCCGCCCAACGCCGTCGGGCACGACAGCATGTTCCCCCACGCCTTCGACTTCAACACCGGCCAGGTAAAATACGCCGCGCTGGGTCAGGTCAGTCCAGAGGTCTATAAGGTCGATCTCAATAACTTCGCCCCGCGCATCGGAATCGCTTGGCAGCCTGCCTTCTGGCCCGGAACAGTCATCCGGGGCGGCGCGGGAATCTATTATCCCGCCGAGAACGCTCTCTATGAGTTATTCGCCATCACGGCCCCCGGCGTTGCCATCGTGCAGTCCATCACTAACAGCCCCAGTCAGCCCATGCCAACCTACATCCTCGGCCAGAACGTCTTCCCGCCCATCGCCCAGACGCCCATCACCTCCACCTTCGCGCAGAATCTCAAAGGCACGCTCTTCGCCCTCGACACCAATCTCCGCACCCCATACATCCAGCAATGGAGCCTCGCCATCCAGCACTCGCTCACCCAGAGCACCATCGCCGAAATCGACTACATCGGCTCGCAGTCGCGCAAGCTGCCCATCCGCTTCAATGCCGACGATTGCTCCGTGCCCGGCTCTTTCGTTTGCGATCAGGCAGCCCGACCCTACCCTCAGTTCACTTACATCTACATGGCGGCCAACGAGGGCTCCTCAAGTTACAACGCATTCGTCGCCAAGTTACAGCGCCAGTTCACCAGTGGCCTCAGCTTTGTGGTCAATTACACATGGTCTAAGGTCCTCAGTAACACCGAGCAGGGCGGAGCGCCCGTCGGAATCAATCAGCGCGGCGTCTGCCTCAGTTGCGATAAAGGGATGGCAGGCTATAACGTCCCCCAGCGCCTCGTCGCCAGCGGCGTCTGGAATCTGCCGCTGGGTAACGGCAGACAGTTCCTCGGCGGGATTTCCCCCGTCTGGAACAGCATCGTCAGCGACTGGACCCTCGATACAATCGCAACCTTCGCCCAGGGAAACCCCTTCACCGTCCTGGCCGCGAACAGCACCGCCATGGACCCGCTGACGCAGTTCCGCGCTGACCAGATTTGCAACGGACGATCCAGCCTGAAAAGCAGAAACGTCCGCGCCAACGGGCACTACTGGTTCAACACCGCCTGCTTCGCCGCGCCCGCGCCGGGCTACTTCGGAAACTCCGGCCCCAATATCATCACCGGCCCCGGAATCAACAATTGGGACATCGGCGTCGGAAAGCTCCTTCCCCTGCGCGAATCTCTCAACCTGCAATTCCGCGCCGACGCATTCAACGCCTTCAACCACGCGCAGTTCCTCAACCCCGACAGCATCATGACCGACACCAACTTCGGCCGCGTCACAACCGTAGGCCCCTCCAGGGAGTTCCAGTTCAGCATGAAGCTGCTCTGGTAGCAGCGCTTTCCGCCTGTCATAGCCTGCAAATTCCAGGCCGCAGAAATCGCTGAACCGGAACGCGCAAGTATACTGGGATTTCGCCGGCAGTCAGAGGTTCCTCATGCGCTTCCCGCGGAGCGAACTGGGCATCCGGGAAGCCGGCACGATCGATGAATGTCCGCGCCGTCCTCAGGCAAGAACGGCCGTTCAATCGAAAGACTTGAGAATCACGCTCATCGGGCGGAACAATAGGAGAGCACGCACATGGCAAAATCCGTCAACAAAGTTTTCCTTCTGGGCAACGTAGGCAAGGACCCCGAGATCCGCTCCACCGCCGGTGGCACCATGGTGGCCAGCTTCACCCTCGCAACCACTGACCGCCAGAAAGACGCGCAGGGCAACTGGCAGGACCGCACCGAGTGGCACAACCTCAAGGCCTTCAACCGCACCGCTGAGATTATCCGCGACTACGTCAAGAAAGGCTCCAAGCTCTTCGTCGAGGGCAAAATCACAACCAACAGCTGGGACGATAAGGAAACCGGCCAGAAGCGCTACCGCACCGAGATTCTCGTCAACGACCTTTCGCTGCTCTCCGGCCGCGAAGAGGGCTCCGGCGGATACACCAAATCATCCGCCTCCTCCGGCTCCACCGCCAGCTTCGATCAGCGCCCGCCCGCCGGCCAGGACGACTACGCGCAGAGCACAGAAATCTCCGACGAGGACATACCCTTCTAGGCCTGTTCAAACAGCAGAGCCCTCCGCATGGAGGGCTCTGTCATTCCCCGCTCATGCTGTCACCCATCGCTCCTCGTGACGCATCGCTCATTCCTGCGGATAAAAACCCGACCCGACAATGTAGGTGTCTGTTCCAGACTGCACCTTCCGCACGTAGGCCAGTTTCCGCGTGGTCGTATTCTGCCCCGGCTTGTACCACGCATACTCCACCCATGAGCTCCCGTTCTCCATTGCTGCGGCGATGTAGTCCTTCACGAAGGCCTTGCCCTGCACATCCCGCAGAGCGCTCAGGTCCTGCCCTTCGAGGCTCGGCTGCCCCGCATTCACCAGCTCAACTCCGTCCGGTTTCTGCACAAATACGTACGTGTCCATGAAGACCAGCGGCCCCGTCCTGTCGCGCAGTTTCGCAAAGGCCGCCAGGCCCTCTTTCGCAACCACGTCTGAAGCGCGATTCACAACATCCTCAATAAATGCCTTGTCCATCTGCATGTTGTAGATGCCCGAACCCACCAGATACTGCTTCCCGTCTGGAAACGTCACACGCTTCACAAATGTCGACTTCCACGTCGGAAAGATATCCCCAGGCTCCGGATACATGTAGTGAACCCAGCCCTCGCCCGTTGGGCTGTTGGCCGCTTCAAGAAACATCCTGCCGTAGGGCCTGCCGTTGACGTCTTTGATTGCGCCGTCATTCTGCCCTTCCTTGCCTGAATCCGCGGCATGAAAAACCCGGGTTCCGTCCATGCTCCACACAAAGAAATAGGTGCTGTCGCTGAACCACTTCGATCCCTTCGCGCGCAACTCCGGATACGCATTCGCTCCTTTCTGCTGCAGCAGCGCGCTGCCGTCCCTCACCAGCGCCATCAGCTCCGGCGCCGTCATCTTCGTCGCCGTCATGGCCGCTTTCGGCGCGTCCGCAAGATACACGCCACATCCCACCAGCACCCACTGGCCTCCCATCTTCGCTTTGCTCACATAGGCCGACTTCTGCGTTGACACGCTTTCACCCGGCTTCGGCCACATGTACTCCACCCAACCTGAACCGCTCGTCTGCGCCACATTGAACATATCCCTCACAAGCTGCTTGCCTTGCGTGTCCTTCAGGTCCATCAGGTTGCGTCCCTCAAGGCTCGGAAACCCCGGATTGACCAGATCGACGCCATTCGGATCGAAAACAAAAATGTAGGCGTCTTTGGCGATGAAAGCACCCGTCCGGTCGTGGAACTGCTTGAACGCCGCCTCGCCATTGGCTTCAATCTGCCCAACCGCGCCCTTCACCGCATCCACCACAAACGCCCTCTCCATGCGGTCGTTGTACATTCCCGCGCCAACAATGTAGTCCTTGCCCGACGGAGCAGACACGTGACGCACATACGTACTCTTCCAGCGCGGCAGTAGCCCATTCGGCACAGGCCACTCGTAGTGGTACCAGCCATCCTGCTTGTCGGGCAGCGTCGTTGCGGCCGCAATCAGCCCCCGGATAATCGGCTTGCCATTGATGTCCTTCAGGTCCAGCACGTTCTTCCCTTCCAGCGCCGGGTCGGGATGCAGAAGCATATTGCCCTGCCGGTCCAGAACAAAAATGTAAGTCTCGCCCTGGCGCCAGCGGCTGTCCGGCGTGCGAAATTCGGTGAACGCCACATCGCCCCGCGCGCGGATTAAATCCGCTGCATCGTTGACCAGCACAACAAGATCGCGCGTCTCTCGATGCTCGAAGGCCTGATCCAGACTCGCGGGAGTTGTAGTGGCATGGCTCGCGGCGCCCCAGAAAGCCAGCGTCGCAACAAGTGAAACCAGCGGCAGGAATGAATACATTCGTCGAATGCGCATACGCACCCCCCTTGCCATTGGGCGTGGCAAACAGCCATCTATTGTTTCAAATCATGCTCGCGCAGCGCCGTGACTCCAGTCACCTGTTCCAGTGATGCATCCACGCGCCGCCCATCGAGCAGTTGCAAACGCAGTAACATGCACCGCTGCGAACAGGTGTCGAAA
>JAJYBT010000043.1 GCA_021778875.1 Acidobacteriota bacterium
GGCTCACTCGACTACATCTTTCAGCCGGAGCTTTACCCCGATCTCTACAAGGACATCTACCACAAGATCCGCATCAACTATTACCCTCCGCGTGGCGATGACAAAGAGGCCTGGGACAACATCGACATCTTCGGCTGGCTCGGTTACCCGATGCAGATCAAGGTGGATTTCCTCTGTCGTGACTCCATCCTCGCCGCGCCCATCGCGCTCGACCTCGTCCTGTTCCTCGACCTGGCCAAGCGCACGCCCTCGCTGCGTTCCATCGGCATCCAGGAGTGGCTGAGCTTCTATCTCAAGTCGCCCCAGACCGCCGAGGGTCTCTATCCCGAGCACGATCTCTTCATCCAGTCCATGAAGCTGAAGAACACGCTGCGCCACATCATGGGCGTGGGCCTCATCACGCACCTCGGCCTGGAATACTACGACTAGGCCACTCCGCCAGGGCAACGCTCGCCCGTTGCTCTGCTAAATCAACGCGACATCGCAGGGCCCCATCTTCACCGGTGGGGCTTCCTCATTGACTTAGCTGAATTTCCAACCCTGCAACCGCCCGGAACTGACCTTCGTTGCAAGGTGGAATGTGCGATGATCCTTCAGATATGCTGATTACGGGCGACATTGTGGTTGAGCGCCAGCGCTCGGCAACAGTCCAACCCGGCTTGCACAATCTGAGTTTCAGTCTGGTGGCGCCATGCGCTTTGCAAATGCGGTTTTCTATCTCTCGATCCTCTGTGCCCCTTCGCTCACCATGGCAGCGCAAGCGCCCGCGCCTGCAGTGCCGCCCTCCACTCCCGCGCAAACCGCACCCGCCCCAACCCCTTCGCCGGCGCCGCAGGCCGCTGCAGCCGCGCCTGCACCGGTTGCGCCATCCACTATGCTGCAGCCCGCCCTCACCACAGTGCAGCAGACCCTGAACGCTCTCCAGTTGGAAAAATGGAAGAAGGGAACCATCCGCGAGGAAGCCGCCAGCGAAGTCGGCTCCATTCTTCAGGATCTCAAGGAGAACGTGCCGCCCCTGTTGCAGGATGCCGACTCCGCTCCCGGTTCGCTCAGCAGAATGCTACCCCTGTCGCGACACCTCGATGCGCTCTATGATGTGCTCCTGCGCGTCGAAGAAGCCAGCCGTGTAGCCGCGTCCGGCGACCAGGTCGATCAGTTGCAACACGCCCTCGGCAGCCTGGCAGACGCGCGTCTTGCAATGGATAAAAGTATGCAGGAAGCAGCAGTGGCGCAGGAAAAGCAGGTCAGCGACCTTCGCATCAGCCTGCAGGCCCAGGCCGCAGTGAAGTGTCCGCCGCCGCCGCCACCGCCCGTCTGCCCGGCTCCTCCCAAGCGAAAACCCCTCAAGAAGCGCAAGCCGCCCACTACGACAAAGCCGCAACAGTCGCCCGCTCCGGCCACTACAACTCCGAAGACCGGCGAATAAATCGGCTGTTCCGTCGTCCGGCGACTATTCAAGGACGAGTTCGACAACCTGAATTGAATACCTCGGCACCGTGTGTGTAAACGCCGGTCCGGCGTTGGTCATGCTGCCTTTCACCGGAACAATCCGCGTTGGATCGGCAATCGAATTCGTTTCCTGCGTCGTCCTGCCGCTCAGCGTCGTGACCGCCGCATTGCTGCGAACATGCGCCGCGCCGTTGAGCTTGATCTCCACAGGCTGAGCCATCGACGAAGCGTTCACCAGCTTCACAAACAGCGTATGCGTCTTCGAGTTGTACGTTGCAGACTCGAACAGTCGCGGATTGGCCGTGCTCAGCCTTGTATCGAAAATCTGATCGCCCAGATGCGTGCTGAACATCACCTGCGCGTAGTAGCTCGGCGACCCGTAACTTGTCAGCGCCTCATAGCCAATCAGATCGCTCGGCCACTGCATGCCGCCCGGATTCACGTTGACAAAGAGCGGCGCATACGACGCCATTGCAACGATGTCGCTGTTGCGCTCCAGTCCCGTCATCCACGCCGCATCGCCCAGCGCCGCCCCCATGTCCGTCGTCGGCGAGCCCTCTCGCGTCGCCCATTCGCCAACCAGTATCTTCGGCCCTCTGCGGTCGTAGTGGTCGTAGCGGTGTACGTCCTCGAAGAACTGCTGCGCCGTGCGGTAGAAGTGCGTATGCAGGGCATGATCGTTGTCATCCAGAATGTCAGGACGCACGAGCGTGACGGGCGCCGCGGCCACAATCTGCAACCGGGGATACCGCGCCTTGATTGCTTTGTAGAACTGCGCAAAGCGCGCGTCATAGGTACCCGATGGATCGTGATACTCCTCGTTCCCAATCTCCACAAAGGCCAGGTGAAAGGGTGCTGGATGGCCATTCTTTGCGCGCTCGGCTCCCCAGCGCGTCGCCGTGCTGCCCGTCACGTACTCAATTTCGTCCAGCGCATCCTGCACGTACGGTTCCAGGTCGTTCCCGGGACTGATGTGATCCTGATTCAACGCGTAGCCGGAGAAGACCGCGAGCAGCGGCTCCATGTGCAGGTCTTCGCACCACGTCAGAAACTCCATCAGCCCCATGCCGTCAGAGGACCAGTAGCGCCACGGCGTCGTATGAGTAGGCCGGTCCACCAGCGGGCCAATGGTCTTCTTCCACTCGAAATGCTCGTTCAGCTGCTCGCCCTCCAGGTAATTCCCTCCCGGGAAGCGAAGAAACGCCGGATGCAATGCGGCCAGCTTCTCCATCAGGTCGATGCGCTTGCCGTTGGGTTCATCTCGATAGGTGGGCGGAAAAAGCGAAATCAGCGAGAACCAGGCCGTTCCGGGATGCTCCACCAGGAATTCCAGATGATTGTCGGCCGAAGCCGCGAGCGCACCGGTCTTGAGCGTGAACTCATATTTCTGCCACGTGCCGCCGAGCGAGGGAACGGTGCCAGAGGCGACGACTGCTCCGGTCTTGTCATTCACAAGGCAAATCGTCAAAGCCCCCATCGCCGCACTGTCCGCCTTGGCGTAAAACGAACCGCGATACACCGTCGAGGGATGCAGCGCCATGCCCCAGTAGCCCGTGTTGTAAAACCCGGCCTCGGCCTGTGGCGTCGCATCCTCGGCCACGAACTTCATGCTGTGCGCCAGCGCCATGCTTGGGCCGGTGCCGCTGTCCACCGCAATCGAGGCTCGGGCATCGCCATTCTGAATCAAAGTCCAGTTCTCCAGGCTCAGCCCGCGAGTGCTCTGAAACGTCCTGTTGCTCACCATCTCCGCATACAGCCCGCCGTCATAGGAGTAGTTGATCTCCTCCGACATGATGCCGTAGAGCGTCGGGCTCACTCTGGCCACGGGCTTCGTGGCGTCGATGGTCAGATGGGCCGCTTGCTGAGCGGCGGTAGAGAGCGGTGCAGCAGCAAGAAGAAGGGCAGCGAAATAGGCAAAGCGCATGGGCGAGATTTCTGACTCAGAGAGCGAGATAACGTTTACCGGGAAGCTCCTGCCACGTTAGTCCATCTGTCGAATCATAGTCAAGCGCGCGGCTCTCCCATGCCTACCCGCCGCCGGCGTCACTCGGTACGGATCGCCTGCGCCGGCGACGACAACCCGAAGACGACACGATAAGAACCAGCCGCCTCGGTCAATGGAGACAACTAACATGCATTCCAAGGCGATTCAGGGTGCGCGACCAGTCCTTACTGCAACAGCAAAACTCGGGCGCTCTGAATCCCTAACTCTGGATCTCTAACAGAATGAACTGACTTACAGCAGCAAAACTGGAGGCCAAATAGCTTCGAAAAGATTTGAAACGATTTGAAAAAGAACGGGGGTAAGATGGATGCGCTGTTTTTTGCTATCAGAATATGCTGCTGAGCACAGGCCAAAGCACGCACAGGCGCGGATAGGCCTGCATTTCCAGAATCAAAAAGGGCCCCACCACAACTGCAAGGGGGAAGCAATGGCAAAATGTGCGCAACGAAGCGCAGCAGTAGCCGACGCCCGCAGTCCTGCAATATCCAACGGTGGCAGGTTGCGGGTGCATGCTGGAACAGTTATAGCGACCATGCTGTTAATTTTCTCCGCTGGCGCTATCCAGCACGCCCAGGCACAGACCTTCACCACAATTCACAGCTTCGAAACCTGGGGTAGCGGCGACGGCGTAATGCCCCTTGCAGGTCTGGCCCGGGATTCGGCGGGCAACCTCTACGGCACCACAGCGTATGGCGGCAATAGTGGCGATTGCACTAATGGCGCTGGATGCGGAACCGTGTTCAAGATTGATCCCTCTGCCCACGAGACCGTGATTTATAGATTCAGTCCTCCCGACGGAACCAACCCCTATGCAGGGTTCGTCTTTGACTCGGCGGGCAACCTCTACGGCACGACCTCAGATGGCGGCGCTGAAGGCGGAGGTACCGTGTTCAAGATTGACCCCTCCGGCTACGAGACCGTGCTCGATAGCTTCAGTCCGTCCGACGGAATCAACCCCATGGGGGGAGTGGTCTTTGACTCGGCAGGCAACCTCTACGGCACCACAGCGCATGGCGGAAGTGGTGTCGATTGCTACTATGGCAGTGGTGACGGTGGCTGCGGAACCGTGTTTAAACTTGATCCCTACGGTAACTATTCCGTGCTCCACACCTTCGGCTCGAGCCCGGACGACGGAAAAAATCCCGCAGCAGGCCTGGTGATCGATCCGGCGGACAACCTCTACGGAACCACCTATGGCGGAGGCTCTACTGGCAACGGAAGCGTGTTCAAACTCGATCCCTCCGGTAACTATTCCATGCTCCATAGCTTCGCTGGGGGCGGTTACGGGTGGGGTCCTTATGCGAGTCTGCTCCGAGACTCTGCGGGCAACCTCTACGGAACCACCCAGGCTGGCGGCGATGCAACTACCTGCTTGACCTTCGGCTGCGGGACCGTGTTCAAGATTGATCCCTCCGGCAACGAGACCGTGCTCCATAGCTTCGATTACCACGACGGAGGCGGAATAGGGCCAGTAGCAGGCTTGATCATGGATCCGGCGGGAAACCTCTACGGCACCACCGAGTGGGGCGGATCTGATGGCGGAACCGTGTTCAAACTCGATCCCTACGGTAGCTATTCCGTGCTCCATACCTTTACTGGGAGCGACGGGGAAAATCCAGAAGCAGGCCTGCTCATGGATCCGTCGGGCAATCTCTACGGCACCACATCCCATGGCGGCTCTTCAGACAACGGAACCATATTCAAGATCACTTTGACCACGCCCTTCTCCGCCTTCGACGCAAAACTGAATGTCACGGCAGGCCCTCATGCGCGATTCCAATTGAAAGCAACCTTCACGCAGGGCTCCGCTGGCGGAGCCATTGACCCGGTGACTCAAGGCATGATGCTGGCCATCGGACCGTACAACGCCACGATTCCAGCCGGGGAGTTCCACATGAGGAACAGAGGGTTGTTCGTCTATGAGGGCACGATCAACGGAGCAGCGCTGCAAATTCGCATCCTGCAGACGCGCACAAACTCTTACCAGGTTCAACTTGAGGCGTCAGGAATGGATTTGACCTCGTTTACCAATCCTGTGCCGGTAACACTGACCATCGGGAGCAATACCGGTACAACCCAGGTGACGGCCGCCCACGGACTTTGAGGAATCCGGCAGCGCGCATCATACAAAAGCCCCACCTGTGCGGATGGGGCTTTTGTGTTTCCCGACCGCGAAGGAGTCCGCCCCACCGCAGGTGGTCAGGCGCGGTTTTCGCTGCCCAGGCGGCTCCTGCGATTACGCCGCCAGCACTTCCGCCAGCCTTTTCACGGTCAGCACGGTGATGTCGTCTTCCTGCCCAAACTCCTTGGCGGCGTCGGCGATGTAGAACGCTGACTGGTTGCTCAGGTTATGCACGCGGTCAAATCCGAAAAGCTCTCCCGACTGCAGTCGCGCCTCTACCACGCCGTCTGAAAGCAAAAGCAGCCGGTCGCCCGGGTGCAGGTAGAGGCTGACCTCATCGTAGCTCACCTCTGGGATCGCGCCCAGCGGCAGCCCGCCCGGCAGCGCTACCTCCTGGCTGTTCAGGTAGGGTGGCAGGTGCCCGGCGTTGGCCATCACAAGCTCGCCCTGCGGGCCAAACCAGACCGCCTGGCACGTGGTCAGGCTGTCGCTGCCGGCGAGCACGCGATTCAGCGACTCCAGAATCCTCGCCGGGCTCTTTTCCTCGGTCCTGCGCAGCGCTCCCATCAGCATGGAGACGTTCATCGCGGCCTTCAACCCTTTGCCTGCCACGTCGCCAATCACCACCAGCAGGCTGCCGTCGCCGTCCGGTTGCAGGTGGAAGAAGTCCCCGCCGACTTCATGAGCCGGCTCGTAGATCGAATCCACTTCGTAGCCCGGAGTCGCAAGCTTCTCCCTGGGTATCATCAGTTCCTGCACGCTGCGCGCCGCCGCCAGCTCGCTGCTCGCGCGTTCCTGGTCGTGCTGGACACGGAGGAAGCGGTTAAAGATGATCACCACGATCGACAGCAAACTTGCGAAGTCCGCGATGGAAGCAAAGTGAATCGGGATGGGTCCCGCCTGGAGCGTCAGAGGAGAATGGTACGAACGGCCGCCCAGGTCGCTCACGCCGCCGGTGAGAATAGGCTCAATCCAGCCCACCAGCGTCAGCAGAAGCGGAATCAGCAGCACGCCGGCCTCGAAGTTGCGGCGCACAGTCGCGGTAACAAGGGTGATGAGGTTAAACGCCAGCCAGCCCAGCAGCCACAACGCGCCGCCTCCAAGCACGATCACGAGCACAATCCCGATGACCGTGCTGTGGCCCACCATCAGCAACGACGGTCCCGCCAGAGCCAGCACGGGCGCCGTGTAGCGCAGCAGCACAATGTACCAGCGCCGCCGCAGCGCGAGAAAAGAGGTCAGAAATTCAAAGTAGAGATAGGCCGAAATGAAGACCAGTTGCAGCGTGGCCGCCCCGTACCAGAGCTGGTCAAGCTTCGCGGAGCTGCCGGCCAGATCGACAAAACCGATCGGCGCCTGCACCAGCTCATGCAAAGCCAGCCAGAGATACTCGATATGCCCCTTCTGCGTGAAATACAAGGCCAGCAGGAACACCGACAACACCGCCAGCAGGATCGAGTACACCAGGCGCGGCAGTTGCTCAAAGAGCGTTTGCGCAGACCAGACCTCCAACTCGTGGCCAAGTTCTGCAGAGTAGCCCAGGCGCAGCGTGCGATTGGTAAAAAAGCCGGTGTATGCCTTCAGGCCGAAAGGAATGTAAAGCGTGCGGACTACAAGGGTGAGATCGGTTTCGTCTGGCGTCAGGCCAAGGTCATAGATGCGGGAAATCTCCTGATACCGGCTGGCGGAGTGCCCATTCGGGCCTTCCGGCAAGATCTGTTTGCCGTTGGCAAAGACATCCACGCCCGGCCCGCCTGCCTCCATGGTCATGGCGGCGTTGTGGGCCACCGGCACTGCAATCAACAGGGCGACAGGTCCATGATTCGGAGCCAGTTTCAGGCGCAGCCGGAACCAGACAAAGGGACGGCCGTGCCTCGGGCGGGGGGCGCTGCTTGCCGCGGGCGGTTGATTGTCCGCAGGGCGGTCCAGATCCTCGAGATCTTCCAGAGAATCGCCCGCATTGTGCAACACCCACCGGGAATCATCAAACTCAGGCTTCGCTGCATCGGCATTGCGGGTCACGCCGACCCGCCAGCCGTGATCCAGCGTCAGCGGGGAACCAATGTGCGTGGCGTCAATCACCGCGCTCGGAATGGAAACCGAATCGGTCTTAGGCGCAGGCAGATGTTTTTCGGGCGACAGACCCGCCGCCAGCGGCTTGCGGGGATTTGCTTGCTGCGCAGGCAGTTGCACGCCGGCGCACACCGCCAGCGTGGCGAAACCCAGGACGATCCCAACCAGAGCTTTACGTCGCAAGACTCCTCCCGCTGGTGCGCGTGTTCACCACTCTAATTCAGACGAGCCCCCGCTCCAAGGCGGGGGCAGCGCGTCGGCATAATTTTTCGTCGGGCTCAATCTGCTATTTTTTCTGAACCGGCGCTGTCGTCCGGGCGCATACTGGCGTCTAATAGATGAAGCGAAGCGGATCAATCCGGGAAGTTCGTGTGCCCGAGTTGTTGGAGGTGAGGTCATGAAATCGAATTTCTTCGGTGCGAGAGTCAGCATGCTGGCGGCTTTGGCGCTGGCGATGACGGCCACACTCTGGGGCCAGAGCACGGCCCAATCGAGCCCGTCGAGCGCCCCTCCGGCAAGCGCTCCGGCAGCTCAGCCCGCCCCCGGAACCACCCCTGTCGCAGGTGACACCGCCGCCCCCGCCTCAAAGCCTGAAGCTTCCAAAGATAAGTCGGCTGACAAGTCTGCACAGGGCAAAGATTCAAAAGATTCAAAGGACAAACCCGCCCCCGGAACCACCCCCGTCAAAGGCGACGTGGCCGCCCCCAACGTGGACCCCGAAAAGGTCGTCGAACCCGGCAGTCAGATGATCAAAGTCAAGCCCGGCAGCCTCGATGATGTAGGCGCCGTGGGCAACCGCAACATCGGCGGGCGAGGGTTGGGGAACTGGTACTCCACTGACACCGAAATCAAGATGGGCAAGACCTACGCTGACGAAATCGAGAAAAGCACCCGCTTTATTACCGACCCGGTCGTGACCGAGTACGTCAATCGCATCGGCCAGAACATCGTCAAGAACTCCGACTGCAAGGTGCCCTTCACCATCAAGGTCATCGATTCCGACGAAATCAACGCCATGGCGCTGCCCGGCGGCTTCTTCTACGTCAACTCCGGCCTCATCCTGAACGCCGATGAGGAAGCCGAGCTGGCCGGCGTCATGGCCCACGAGATCGCGCACGTCTGCGCTCACCATGCCGTCCGCGAGCAGACCCGCATGAACTACGCACAGCTCGGCACCATCCCCCTCATCATGATGACCGGCTACAGTTGGACCGGATACGGCATCTACGAGGCCTCGCAGCTTGCCATTCCCATCTCCTTCCTCATGTTCTCCCGCGAGTTCGAGGCGCAGGCTGACTTCCTCGGCGTGCAATACATGTACCGCTCGGGCTACGACCCGCAGGCCTTCATCAGCTTCTTTGAGAAAATTCAGGCGCTCGAAAAACGCAAGCCCGGCCTGGTCGCCAAGGCTTTCTCTGACCATCCGCAGACCCCAGACCGCATCCTGCACTCGCAGGAGGAAATCGCCAAAATCCTTCCGGCCAAGGATGAGTACCTCGTCACCACCTCCGAGTTCGATGACGTAAAGGCACGCCTTGCGCGCATTGAAAACAAGCGCCGCCTCCTCGATACAAAGAACTCCAAAAAGCCGTCTCTGCGCCGCGCCAGCACCGGATCGGGCGACCCCACGCAGACCCAAAGCACCGACCCCAATTCGAACTCCACTGACAGGCCCACGCTGCACCGCCGCGACGACCAGAACTAGATTCCGCCGGGCAGGGAACTCATCCCTGCCCGCACCATCCGCTCCAACATCCCAAGCTCTTGGGGCTGGCAGGTTCGCCAGCCCAACGGGCTGCGCTGCGGCGCTGGCAAACCGACATTGAACCCCTCAATGACCCGC
>JAJYBT010000044.1 GCA_021778875.1 Acidobacteriota bacterium
ATCTCCTTCAGCTTCGCGCCGCCCTTGCCAATCAGAATCGCTTTCTGCCCCTCGCGCTCGCAGTAGATCGCCGCCGCAATCCGCGTCAGTGGCAGCTTGCCACCCTTCGCGCGCGCCGTCTCCACCGGCTCCTCATAGCGCTCAATCACCACCGCCGCGGCATACGGAACCTCTTCGCCCGTCTCCACCAGAATCCGCTCGCGAATCAGTTCCGCCACCATGAACCGCTGCGGCTGGTCCGTGTACTGGTCCTTCGGGAAATACCGCTCGCCCGCCGGCAGCTTCGCCACAATCGCGCGCAGCAGCGTCTCCAGCCCGTCGCGCTTCTTCGCGCTTACCGGAATCACCTCGGCAAAGGTGTACTGCCGCGTCAGAGACTCGATCAGCGGCAGCAGCTTGTCCTTCGCCACCAGGTCAATCTTCGTCAACACCAGAAACACCGGGCAATCCAGCCCGCGAATCAGGCTGAACAGAAACTCATCCTCGCTCGCCCACGCAGCACTTCTCGCCTTTCTCGCGCCATCTTGCGCTTCCTCGCCAGCCGTGGGCTCTTCCAGTTGCACGCGCCGCGTCGCATCCATCAGCACCAGCACCACGTCGCGCGTCTCCAGCGCTTCCTGCACTTCCTGCAACATGCGCCGGTCCAATTGCGAGGTAGGCTTGTGCACGCCCGGCGTATCCACAAACACAATTTGCGCCGCGGGATGAACGCCCTTGCGCGCCGCCACCTCCACCACGCCCGCAATGCGGTTCCGCGTGGTCTGCGGCTTCGGCGTCACAATGGCGACCTTCTCGCCCGTCAGCGCATTCAGCAGCGTGCTCTTTCCGGCGTTGGGCCGGCCCAGTATGGCAACAAATCCAGATCTCAAAAGGCGATATGCTCCTCAGAACATTATCAAGGATGGCGGCGAAAGTCAGAAATCTTACCCCACGGAAGAGAAGAAGTTGATCGCGCTGGAATGGTCGTTTACCGCCGTCGCGCTCTGCCGCAACGGAGGCCTCTCGCCGACTGGCTCAACCTGCTACCAGATAAAGGGAAGCACGCGGTGCCTTACCCTCGCCGCGTACTCCGCATAACCAGACAAGCTCGCGCACAGCAGCTTTTCCTCATCCAGTAGGCGAACAGCAATCGAGGCCAGCATCGGGGGGAAAGCCAGGAACCCCCACCACGAGCCGAGAGCCAGCGGCGTCGCGAGGAGGATGAGCAATGCGCCGGCATACATAGGGTGGCGGACGATGGCGTAAGGACCTGTCGCGACAACGGTTTGGTCTACAGCCACTTCTACCGTGGATGCGGTGAATGTGTTCACGCGGAAGACCAGGAAGACGATACAGAAACCAAGCGCGACCAGCAGATCTCCCGCGAGGATGATCGTCAGGGGCACACGGGACCACGCGAATCGGTGATCGAGCGAGGGCACAACAAGAAGAGCAAGGAACGCGAAAGAAGAAAAGGTCTGGATGCTCTGCTGGCTCTTCCTCGTCTCGGCAATGGGGCCGCCTTTCACGCGGCGCGCCAGAAGCGCCGGATCTCTTCTCCATAGATAAAGTGTGATGAAGAGCGTGGCTGCGCCGAAGACGATGAGATAGAGCCATGCTTGCCAGTAGTGGAGCGTCCCAGCAGGTCCAAAGAGGGCCAGAGCCGTGACCAGCGCGAGGCCCACAAGGCCCAGCAGCGTCTTTGCAGCCACGTATTTCATGCAATCAGTCTAGTCGTGCCGAATGTGTGGGCTTAACTGTGTAACCTCTCCGACTGGTTGCTATCATCAGCCCATGATTCCCTTCGGCCGCACCGAGCGCCTCATCCTGCGCCCGCTCCAGCTCGCCGACGCACCGCAGATGCAGCAGCACTTTCCCCACTGGGAGATCGTCCGCTACCTGCTCAATCGCGTCCCCTGGCCCTACCCAGCCGACGGCGCTCTGCAATATCTGCGCGACGTCGCCCTGCCGCAAATCGAGCGCGGCGAAGCCTGGCACTGGAGCCTGCGTCTCGCCGCGCAGCCCGATCAACTCATCGGAGTCATCGGCCTCGTCCGCAGCCCCACAGACAATCGCGGCTTCTGGCTCGGCCTGCCCTGGCAAGGCCATGGATACATGATGGAAGCCAGCTCCTGGGCCAACGACTTCTGGTTCGACACCCTGGGCTTTTCCGTGATGCGCATCCCCAAAGCCGCCGCCAATCTGCCCTCGCGCCGCATCTCAGAGAAGCAGGGCATGCGTCTCGTCGGAACTGAGATGCGCGACTATGTCGCCGGCCGCATGCCAGCTGAGATCTGGGAGCTCACCGCAGACGAATGGCACGCACAGCGCCGCAACACCGGGTTGCCAGTCGAACCACCAAGGGATTAGTCTGCCGCCTCGTCGTCGCGGACCGGCGGAAACACCCGCACCCGGTCTACGCGCCGGTCCGTGGAGGCCACAATCTCCGCGCGCACGCCGCTGGGCTCCAGCATCACCACCTCGCCCGCATGCGGAATCCGCCCCTCGACCTCGCTCACCAGTCCACCCAGCGTCGTCGCCTCATGCTCCACGCCCACATCGATTGGCTCGCCGAATAGGTCCTCCAGCTTGTCCACCGGAAACCGCCCCGGCACCACCCACGCGCCGCTCGCCTCGCGCTGCGGCTCTTCCACCTGCACTTCCTCGTCGTGCTCATCGCGAATATCGCCGACAATCTCTTCCAGCAGGTCTTCAATCGTCACCAGCCCCGCCACGCCGCCGTACTCGTCAATCACCACCCGCATGTGCTGCTTCTCGCGCTGCATCTCGCGCAGCAGCTCGTAGCCGCGCTTGGTCTCCGGCACAAACTCCGCCTCGCGCTGAATATCGCCCACCGTCTGCGTCCGTGCAGCTTCGTCAGAGATCTGCAAAAGATCGTGCGCAAACGCAATCCCTGTGATGTGGTCCAGCGTCTCGCGATACACCGGCACGCGCGAGAAGTTGTGCTCCTTCAGCATCTCCAGAAACTGCTCCAGTGTCGTCGCCTCCGGCACGGCAAACATCCGTGGCCGCGGCGTCATCACCTCGCGCACCAGCTTGTCCCCAAACTCCACCGCCGAGCGCACCAGCTCGCGGTCCGTCTCTTCCAGAATTCCTTCTTCCTGCCCCGCCTCCAGCAGCGCCTCCACATTGACTGCGGCCTCTTCCTCAGCGGTCGCCTGCGGCTCGGTCAGCGAGGCCACCGAGTGGAAGAACCGCACGAACACCGTCAGCGGCGTCATCATCCACAGCAGCAGCCGGATGGGCCACACCAGCCGCCGCGCCCACCGCCCGCGCGTGTGGTCAAACAGCAGCGCGGGCACAATCTGGTTGCACACCAGCACCACCAGCACCACACCCACCACCGCCTGCGCAATCTCATCCCACGTCGGCCGCGCCGCAATCCCATCGCGATCGAACAGCACCGCGCCAAACTCCAGCACAATCGCGCCCAGTGACAACTGCTGCAGCACCGCCGCGGAAATCGCCGCATGCTCCCGGCTCAGCCCCAGCAGCGGCTCCACGCCCTCCTGCCACGCATCCAGGTTGTCCTGCACCTCGTGCGAAAGAATCTTGCCAAACTCCGCATACACGCGGTTAATGTACGACGCCAGCACGCTCACCAGTGCCAGCGCCGCCACCAGCGCAATGCCCAGCATACTCATCGCCGTCCGCCCCGCGCAGTCTTCTTCGCCGGCTTTTTCGTCTCGCCTTCCACGCGCTCAATCAGCCCCAGCGGCAGCCGAAGCCGCGCGCGCAGCGCCCGCTCGCGCTTTGCCATCTGCCCCGTGTCCGTCTCGTGGTCATAGCCCGCAAGGTGCAGCAGCCCATGCAACGTCAACACCTTCAGCTCTGTCCCCAGCGCATGCCCATGCTCAAGCGCCTGCCGCCGCGCCGTCGCCACGCTGATCGCCAGATCGCCCGCTTCGTCCTCCGCCATCTCCGATGCCGGAAACGACAGCACATCCGTCGCCTTGTCCTTCCCGCGAAACTCCCGGTTCAGCCGCCGAATCCCCCCATCCGTCGTCAGCAGCACCGTCACCGCGCCGCGCAGCCGCACCTGTGCCTGCGCCTCGCGCAAAAAGCGTTCCAGCGTCCGCGCCGTCGGCAGCCGGTCCTTCCATTCGTTTGTTTGGGATTTCTGCGCGCCTTCACTCCGCATCCGCTTCTTCTGCTGCGGTGCGGCGTCGGGTTCCAGGTCTGGGTCGAAAAGGATCATCGTGCGCGGGGGCCGCCTGGTGCGCGGCCCCGCTTCACTTCTATTTTACGTGACTTGCAAACTTACTGTGGCTTCACCGCCGCCTGCGCCGCTGCCTGCGCGCGCGTCTCGCGCGGTCCCGCTTCCGCCGTCAGGCTCTCGCCCATCTCCAGCGGCAGCTCCTGCTGCTGCGGCTTCACGCTCTCATACGCGCGCACAATCCGCTGCACCAGCGCATGGCGCACCACATCGCCGTCCTCAAAGTGGCAGAACTCGATCCCTTCCACTCCATCCAGAATGTTGATCGCGTCCACCAGCCCCGATTTCCTTGGATTCGGCAGATCAATCTGCGTAATGTCGCCCGTAATCACGGCCTTCGAGTTGTTCCCCATGCGCGTCAGGAACATCTTCATCTGCTCAACCGTCGTGTTCTGCGCCTCGTCCATGATGATGAACGCATCATTCAGCGTGCGCCCGCGCATAAACGCCAGCGGAGCCACTTCAATCACGTTCTTCTCCAGCATCTTGTCCACGCGCTCCGGCTCCAGCAGGTCATACAGCGCGTCATACAGCGGCCGCAGATATGGGTCTACCTTCTCTTGAAGCGTGCCCGGCAAAAAACCCAGCCGCTCGCCCGCTTCTACCGCCGGCCGCACCAGCACAATGCGGCTAATTTTCTTCGCATTCATCGCCGCCACGGCCATCGCCACCGCCAGGTACGTCTTGCCCGTGCCCGCCGGTCCCACGCCAAAGACCATGTCGTTCTTCTCAATCGCCTCAATATATTTCCGCTGATTCACGCTGCGCGGCTGCACCGTCCGCTTCACGCCCGCCGAGCGCTGCTTGCCCGCATCCGCCACCGTGCGCAGCGTCGTCGCCGGGTCCGCCACCACCAGCCGCAGCATCCCGTTCAGCTCGCCGTTGTGCGGATGCACGCCCTGCCGCCGCAGCGCCTCAAAGTCCTGAAAAATCCTCTGCACGCGAG
Organism: Acidobacteriota bacterium; assembly: GCA_021778875.1. The sequence continues at coordinate 5,163 of JAJYBT010000044.1, forward strand.
CCACCGATGCTTCCGGCCCCTCCACGTGCACCGCGTCCGAGCGCAGATCAATTCGCACGCCCAATGCATCTTCCATCAGCCTCACATTCTCATCGCGGGTCCCAAACAGGGGCTCAAGGTTCGGCGTGATTTCCAGAGTTGTTTTCAGAGTGCCTCCATCGCTGCCACATAGGCAGAACACGGTGCGGGTTGATTTGTTGTGGATGCGGAAAAAGATTGACAGGCATTTCGTCCGGCCGGCAGCGGCGTCTTAAAACCACAAGCAGCCCCGCGGCTCCTGGACAGGATCGGATTGGAGAGAGCGACCAAATCCTTTATCTGGGGAGAGAGTAGCGCCACCAGCCTGCGCCGTCAATCCCACCCCGCACAACTTTCACACTCTATTTGACTCTTTCGGTACCCCTCGGGATGCATCCGTCCGCAAACCCCGTCTTACCTGCGCTTCAGCGCTTCCAGCTCCTCCAGCGTCCGCGGCCAGTCCGCCCCCAGCAGCCGTGACAATCCCCGGTCTGCCAGCACCTTGCCGCCCGCCTGGCAGCGCGCGCAATAGTTCGTCTCATTGTCCGCATAGCGAATCCGCTGCACCGGCTCGCCACATCGCGGGCACGCCTGCCCATACTTCCCATGCACCGCAAACTCCGGACGGAACGCCGTCACTCCCTCCGGAAATTTCTTCCCGGCTTCGGACTTGAGCCGTGCAGTCCACTCGCTCAGAACCTCTCGCGTCGCCGCAAACAGCCGCTCCCACTCGTCATCCTTCAGCTTCTGCGTCTGCGCCAGCGGAGACAGCCGCGCCGCGTGCAGAATCTCATCCGAGTACGCATTTCCCACGCCGCTCACCGTGCGCGGATCCGTCAACGCGCGCTTCAGCGTGTGATTCTCCAGGCTGAGCGCGCTTCGAAACCCCTCCAGATCCGTCTCGAAAATCTCAATCCCGCCGGGGTCCATCGCCACCAGCCCATCTTCGCCGCGCACCACATGCAGGCTCGCCCGATGCTTCGATCCCGCCTCCGTCAGCCTCAGCGTGCCGCTCGCAAACTCAAACGCCACCAGCGCGCTCCGCCCCGGCGGCTTCGCGCCCGCATCCTTCCAGTGCAGCCGCCCCGCAATCATCAGGTGCAGCACCAGCCAGATGTTGTCTTCTACGCCAATGGCAATCCGCTTGCCCACGCGCCGCAGCGCCACCACCGTGCTGCCCTCGGCCGCGCTTAGCGGAGGCTCCGCCGTCCGCAGCAGAAACACGCTCCCCAGCCGCACATGCTCGAGCCGCTGCCCCAGCACACGCGCTTCCAGCGCCGAAATATACGCAGAAATATCAGGCAGTTCCGGCATGATGGTTCAAATCAAACCGCAGGCGCATCCCATGCAGCGCTCAATGGGCGCCCGTTGGCTGCACCTGCATCGCGCCGCCACCCACGCCCAGTTGCTCCAGCAGTCCGTGCACATCCGGCATGCCCCACTGCTCGGCAATCTTCCCATGCTCCACTCGGAAGATGTGAATCTCTTCAATCGAGACCTTTCTGCCCGTTGCAGGAATGCCGTTGAACGCGCCCAGTTGTGTCCCCGTCGAATGAATCCGGATCGCCACGCGGTCACCCTCGGCAACCATGTCCTCCACGCGCTCATGCCAATCCGGAAACGACTTCCGGTGGCTCGCCACCGCGGCCTTGATGCCGCTCTGCCCGCGCCACTCAATGCCCTCCACAAAATGACACACAAAGTCAGGCGCATATATCCCATCCACCGCGGCAAGGTCGCCCTTGTTCCACACCTCGGCCTCCGCGCGCTGGATGACCGCCTTGTTCTGCTCAACCGTCTGAGCCTGCGCACCGCCAAAGCTGCACAAACCCGCCGCAACCACGGCAACAGAGATCGCTCTTCTCATCTCGATTGGCTCAGCTTTCAATGGGGAATCACATGCGGCGCTCATTCTACCGCATGCAATCTCCTCAACCAATCACTGCATGACCCATCAGCCATCTGTCGGGTGCCCATCGATGCGGCGCGCGTAGCCAACGGCATGAGCGAGGTATGATGCCCTTCACCAGCCAGCACGTTGTGGACTGCCTTCGTCATGCAGCTCGCCGATTATCTTACGTTCCGCCATCCGAAAACGACGGGAAAAGGGTATCCGGCATGATAATTCTAGGAAGCGCATGCCCGGTACCAGAGTGCCACGAGTATGGAAGAACATAACGGTCTCTCTGAAAAAGAGTTAAATGAGCAGCAATTCAAGCTTTTTGGTGGCTACGCAGCGTTCATCGCAGCGCTGATGATTCTCACTCTCACTTTGAATTGGTCTCTCGCGTGGATCGTGGTCCTACTTTTCTCGATTTCAGAACCAGCTTTAGTGGCGTTCCTAATCTTGGACTACAAAGTGAGAGTCGTTCAGAAGAGAAGGAAGAGCGCGTATAGGGGTCTCTCCGCGTTCATCGGTCTGATTCCGAGCCTGGTCGGAATCGCCATGCTCATTGGGCACGTTTCCCTAATAGCAATGGGCCTGTTTCTCCTGTCGAGCACGTACTGGTTTTTTGTAATCGATTGGGTGACTTTCAGCGGAAGCGGCAAGGGCACGGAGATTTAGCCGGATATCATTCGCCTCTAAGACCCGGGAGAATCACCCAATCACGGTATTATCGATCAGCCGCGTCGCGCCCACCCACGCTGCCACCGCAAACAGCGTGCCCGCCGTCGCCATCTCTGCCGGCTCCAGCGTCGCCCAATGCACCAGCTCGGCGTAGTCCGCGCGCACGGCCGGCTCGCTGGCGAGCGTGGCCCGCGCGGCCTCCGTCAGCAGCGACGCCCGCCGCTCGCCGCCCGCCACCATCGCCTCCACGCGCCGCACCGCCCGGCTCAGCACCAGCGCCTGCCGCCGCTCCTCTGGACTCAGATATACATTGCGCGAACTCATCGCCAGTCCATCCGCCTCGCGCACAATCGGGCACACCACCAGCTCCGTACCAATCCGCAGGTCCCGCACCATCCGCCGCAGCACCGCTACCTGCGCCGCGTCTTTTTGTCCGAAAAATGCGCGGTCCGCCTCCGCCGCAATCAGCAGCTTCGCCACCACCGTCGCCACGCCGCGAAAATGCCCCGGCCGCGACGCGCCATCCAGCCGCGCGCTCAGCCCCTCCACGTCCACAAACGTTGCCGCGCCAGCCGGATACATCTCCTCCACCGGCGGCGCAAACACCACCCGCGCCCCCTCGCGCTCCGCCAACATGCAGTCCGCCTCAAACGTCCGCGGATAGCGGTCAAGATCCTCATGCGGCCCAAACTGCGTCGGATTCACAAAGATCGTCACCACCGCGTGTCCGCACTGCTCCGCCGCTGCGCGAATCAGCGACGCATGCCCCGCGTGCAGCGCGCCCATCGTCGGCACCAGCCCTACCGTCTCATCCTGCATCCGGATCGCCCGCGACCACGCCCGCAGCGCCTCCACCGTGCGCACAATCTCCATCAGGCCTTCCTCAGCGCATGCACCTTTGCCGCGCGCGGCTTCGCGTCAGGCTTCTCATCCAGCGCGCCCTGCGCTGGCTTGGGCAGGTGATAGCTCTCCTCATCGGACGGAAACGCGCGCCGCTCCACGTCGTCCTTATAGTGCTCCACCGCACCGCGCAGCAGCGCCGCCGCATCCGCATATCGCCGCACAAACTTCGCCGCCGGCGCAAACGTCAGGTTCACCATGTCGTGAAAGACCAGAATCTGCCCATCGCACTCCGGCCCCGCGCCAATCCCGATCGTCGGAATCGCCAGCTCCGCCGTAATCGCCGCCGCCACTTCACGCGGCACGCCTTCCAGCACCATCGCGCCCGCGCCCGCCTCGGCCAGCGCCTGCGCATCCGCGCGCAGTTGCCTTACCGTCTCTTCCGTCCGCGCCTGCACGCGATAGCCGCCCATCCGGTGCACGCTCTGCGGCGTCAGTCCCAGGTGACCCACCACGGGAATTTCCGCCGCCGTCAACGCCCGCACCAGCTCCACGCGCGGGCCTTCAATCTTCACCGCTTCCGCGCCTGCCTCTTTGAGAAAGCGCACTGCATTCGCCACACCCTCGGCCACCGTGCCGTGGTAACTTCCAAACGGCATATCCGCCACCACCAGCGCGCGCCGCACCGCCCGCCGCACCGCCCGCGTGTGGTGCAGCATCTCGTCCACCGTTACCGCCAGGGTATTCTCATGGCCCATCACCACCATCGCCAACGAATCGCCCACGAGAATC
>JAJYBT010000045.1 GCA_021778875.1 Acidobacteriota bacterium
GCTCGGCGTGGCCAGCCTGCTGCTGCTCGATCTGAAGGCCGCGCTGGAGAGACTCGCCGTGCGCATCGCGCCCAACGAGATACTCACCTTTGCCAAGTTTCTGCTGCTCACAGGCGTCATTCTGCCCATCCTGCCCAACCAGGAGTTCAGCCACTTCCACATCAACCCATTCAAGACGTGGCTCGTCGTAGTCGCCATCAGCGCCATTTCGTACGCCAGCTACGTCTTGCAGAAGCTGACCAAAGGGCAGGGTGGAGTGGTGCTCGCGGCCCTGTTGGGCGGTGCCTATTCCTCCACCGTTACCACCGTCGTGATGGCGCGCCGCTCCAACACCGAGCAGGAACCCCATCTTTTCTCCGGCAGCATCCTCATCGCGTCCGGCGTCATGTACATGCGCCTCATTGTTCTTCTGGCGCTCTTCAACCGGCAATTGATGTCCATCCTTCTGCTGCCCTTTCTTGTGCTTGCCGCCGTGGCGGTCGGCGTCGGCTGGCTCTGGACGCGTCGCGCGGATGCGAGCACGCACGCCGTCAAACGGGAATTCGAGCCGAAGAATCCGCTTGACCTGCTCACGGCGTTCCTGTTCGCCGGGCTCTTTCTCGGCATGCTGGTCGCCACCCAGTTGGCCGTCACCTATCTCGGACGCGGCGGACTGAACACGCTGGCAGCCATCATGGGCGTCAGCGATGTAGACCCGTTCATCATGGGACTCACCCAGGCCGCAGGCACTCTGACGCCGCTCAAGACTGCCTCCGCCGCCATCCTCATTGCCGCCGCCAGCAACAACGCCGTCAAAGGCATCTACGCCTACAGCCTGGCCGAACATAAAACCGGTCTGCAAAGCCTGCTGTTTCTGGCGGCTCTGGCTGCCGTCAGCCTCGTTCCGCTTTTCTGGCTGGGATGATGGCGGGCGCGCAGGCCGGCCTGCATCCCCATCAGCACGCAGAGCACGCGCCGCCGCGCTTGCTTTAGGATTGAAGACAGCGTGCAGACCATACGAGTAGCAACACCATCGGCAAAATATGACGTCATCGCCGGCAGCGGCCTGCTGCGGACGCTTGCGCCGCGCATCGAGCGCGTGGCGGGCAGGCTGCCGCGGCGCGTCTTCGTGCTCACCTCGCCGGAGATATGGGCGCTGTGGGGCAAGGCATTTCTCACTTCCTTTCGAGAGCCGCCCATTGCGTTGTTTCTGCCCGCGGGCGAGAAGCACAAAACCATCGCCAGCGTTGAGCGATTGCTGCGCCAGATGGCTGCCGCCGGCGGCGATCGCGGCTCGCTGCTCATCGCCTTTGGCGGCGGCATTGTGGGCGACGTCGGCGGATTCCTGGCCGCCATCTACATGCGCGGCATTCCGTATGTCCAGGTCCCCACAACATTCCTTTCCCAGGTGGATTCATCCGTCGGAGGCAAGACCGGCGTCAACCTGCCCGAGGGCAAGAATCTCGTCGGCAGCTTCCATCATCCGCTGGCTGTGTTTGCTGACATTGACGTGCTCGGCACCCTGCCTGACCGCGAACTGCGCGCCGGGCTGATGGAGAGCGTGAAGGCCGGCATCATCCGCGACCGCGCGCTGGTGCGCTATATGGAAGAGCATGCGCGCGAGGTGCTGGGACGCGACCCGAAGGCCCTGGAGAAGGTCATCGCCGCATCCATTAGCATGAAGGCAGGCGTCGTGAACCGCGACGAGCGCGAGAACGGCCTCCGCATGATCTTGAATCTGGGCCACACGCTGGGCCATGCCATTGAGCAGGTCACGCGCTACAAGGCGCTGCTGCACGGCGAGGCCGTGGGCTGGGGCATGGTGGCCGCACTTTATCTCGCGCGCCGTCGCGGCTCCATCTCGGGCCAGCAGCTTGAGCGCCTTGAAAACCTCATTCACCTCTACGGGCCGCTGCCGCCGCTCAAGGTGCGCGCGGCAAAGCTCGTGGCTGCCACCGTCGGCGACAAGAAGAACGTGGGCGGCGTCAAGCGCTTTGTGCTGCCTGTGGGCATTGGCGATGCGTGCGTGGTGGAAGACGTGACCGCCGCCGAGCTGGAGGCCGCTGCCAACTACATGCTGGCCCAGGCAAAGGAGCTGAACGCGCGATGACAACCAGCGGGGCCAAGCCGATGGGAACGCAGGACGAAGCCAGCGCGGCGCAGACCGTGCGGCATATGTTCAACTCCATCGCGCCCCGCTACGACCTGCTGAACCACGTGCTCTCAGCCAACGTGGACCGCCTCTGGTGGTGGCGAACAGCGCGGCGCTTCCGCCCGGTGCTGGCCAACCCGGACGCGGCGATTCTCGACATCTGCTGCGGCACCGGCGACATGACCCTCGCGCTGCTCAAGCACCGTCCGGCCGGCGCGCGTCCCGTCCTCGCCGCCGATTTCGCGCACGCCATGCTGAGCCGCGGAGCGCGGAAGTTTGAGGGCCGCGGAGCCATTGCGCTCGAGGCCGATGCGCTGCACCTGCCGCTCAAGTCCGCCTCGCTCGACCTCATCGTCAGCGCCTTCGGCTTTCGCAACCTCGCCAATTACGAGGCCGGTCTGCGCGAGTTTCATCGCGTGCTCAAGCCGGGCGGGCAGTTGGGAATATTGGATTTCAGCGAGCCCGGCGGCCTCATCGGCAAGGCCTACGCCGTCTACTTTCGCCGTGTGCTGCCGGCCATCGGGCGCATGATCTGCGGCAAAGACGGCCCTTACAGCTACCTGCCGGCCTCAGTCGGGAACTTCCCACCGCCCAGGGAGATGCTGGCGCTGATGCGATCCGTGGGCTATGCTGAGTGCGCCTGGCAGCCGTACACCTTCGGCATCGCCGGGTTGTACACCGCAACGCGCGCGGCTGTAGCCTGATAGCGCAATGACCTCCGCCGTCTCCAGTTCGCAGGTTGCAGACTCCACCGGCCACTCCGCTGAAAAAAAGCGCGCCGCGCTGCACTCCATGGTGGCTGCCGCCGTCATGACGCTGCTCAAGCTGGGCGCGGGCCTCCTGTCGGGTTCGCTCGGCGTCTTGTCAGACGCTGCCCACTCCGGTCTGGACCTCACCGGCGCCGTCCTCACCTACTTTTCCGTACACGTCTCGGACAAGCCCGCCGACGAAAACCATACCTACGGCCACGGCAAGGTGGAGAATCTCTCCGCCTTTGGCGAAGTCGGCCTCATGGCCGCCTCCTGCGCCTGGATCATCTGGGAGGCGATGCAGCGGATCTTCCACCACACCGTCGAGCTGCGCCACTCCATATGGCCGGTGCTGGTGCTCGTGACCTCCATCGCCGTGGACTTCTGGCGATCGAGGGAACTGCGCGCCGTGGCCCGCCGCACGGGCTCGCCCGCGCTGGAGACAGACGCGTTTCACTTCGCCTCCGACATCTGGTCCACGCTGGCCGTGCTGGCCGGGCTGCTCGCCAGCTGGGCAGGAAGCAGATTCGGCATCGCCTGGCTGCAATATGCCGACCCCTTCGCGGCCGTGGTGGTTTCGCTCATGATTCTGCGCATCACCGCGCAGGTGGCGCGCGAAACGATTGGCGTGCTCATGGACCAGATTCCCGCCGAAACGAGGCGGCACATTCTGCGCGAGGTGGAGCAGGTCCCCGGCGTCTTGAGCGTGGAGCAGGCGCGCGTCCGCCGCGCCGGCCCGGCGCACTTTGTTGACCTGACGCTGGCGCTGCCCAGCCGCCACACCTTTGAGCACACGGGCGAACTGGTCCGCGCGGCTACCGAGGCCGTTCATCGCGCGCTGCCCCGCGCCGACGTGGTCGTCCACACCGTTCCGCGGCAGGCGCGGACGGAGAGCATTTTTGACCGCGTGCGCGCCGTGGCCGCGCGCAACAACGTCAGCGTTCACGAGCTCAGCGTGCAATCGCATCACGGCCGTCTGCGCGTGGAGCAGCACGTCGAGCTGGACGAGACCCTGTCGCTGCTTGAGGCGCACAGCTTTGTGAGCGCGCTGGAGCAGGAGATTCTGCGTGAGACGCCGGAGATCGACTCCGTGCTGACTCATATCGAGAGCGAGCCGGCCACCATCGAGCAGCCCGAGGAAATGGTCGAGGAAGACCGCAGGATTGAGCAGGTGCTGCGAGCCACGGCAAGCCACTTCCCTGAGATTGCAGACGTGCATGAAATCACCGTGGGCCGCGCCGGCGAGCACATTTACCTCTCATGCCACTGCACGCTGCCCGACGACCTGGCCATGCAGCGCGTGCATGAGGTCATCACCGCGCTTGAAGACCGCTTCAAGCTCGAGTACCCGGAGATGTATCGCGTGACGATACACCCCGAGCCGGCCACGGACAACACGCGATAGAGGAGCGACGCGAACCATGATTGCCCACAGCGAATGGAAGCACGACGAAGTCTTCGAGGGAATTGCGGAAAACGGCAACACCATTGTCTTCGACGCGGATGCTGAGCACATCCACGGCCCAAGCCCCGTTGAAGCTGTGCTGATGGCGCTGTGCAGTTGCACGTCGGTCGATGTGGTCGGCATCCTCCAAAAGAAGCGGCAGCCGCTCACCGGCCTGCGCGTCACGGCCAGCGCCGAGCGCGCTGAGACCGTTCCGCGCGTGTTTACGCACATCAGGCTTACCTATGCGGTGCGCGGGCAGTTGAGCCGCAAGGCCGTTGAAGATGCGGTCGCGCTCTCAAAGAACAAATACTGCTCCGTCTCAAAGATGCTCGAAAAGGCAGCGAAAATCGACTATGAAATTGTCTACGTCGACGGAGAGCCGCAGCCATGAAGAAGCATCCATTCATCTATTTCTTTCGCGTGGTCTCGCTCGTCATGCTGCTCGTCGCGGTGGCCATGCTGGCTGCCATCGCCACCATGCACTTCGCCATCCACGGCGCTGAGGTGCAGGTGCCGGAACTGAAGGGCATGACCGTTGCCGAGGCGCGCAGCCAGGCCGCCGGCATGGGGCTCAACCTGAACGTGGACAACCGCTACTACTCGGCAGATGTGGCTGCCGGGCATATTCTTTCCCAGTCGCCCGCGCCGGGAACCGTTGTGCGCCGCGAGTGGCGCGTGCGCGTGGCTGAAAGCCTGGGCCCGCAGAAGGTGGATGTGCCCGATGCAGTGGGCAGCGATGAGCGCCTGGCGGCCCTGCGCCTGAGGCGCGTCGGGCTTGAGGTAGGCGTGACGGCGCGCCTGCCTTACGCGGCCGCCCCCGAGGGCACGGTGATTGCGCAGGACCCGCCCGCGCATGCGCAGGGCATTGAGCAGCCCAGCGTAAACCTGCTGGTGGCCGCCCCTGAGGATGATGCGCCCGATGGCTTCGTCATGCCGAACCTCGCCGGCCTGCCCATCGTGACTGCGCAGGCGCAGTTGGCCAGGGTGGGCATCAAGTCAGCTGTGCCCGTGTTTGCGGATGTGCCCATTCCCCCGGTGGGGACAGGCAGCGCTCCGCCCAGCCCCCCGGTCGCTCCCGGCTCCGTGATTGCGCAGGAGCCCCCCGCGGGCGAGCGCGTGGACCCGGCAGCGGAAGTCAAGTTGACGGTCGCCAAGTAGTGCGGCGCAAGAGCAGTTAGCTGGCAAAATCAGAAGAAGGCAGGAGCGGGTCAGAATGGGATTCAGTGAAGACATCGAGCGCGTCGCTCTCCAGGAGCGCGAACTGATCTTCCCGCGGTTTGACAGCAGCACCGCATGGGAACTGGGTACGCGCCTGCGCGCGATGGCCGTGGAGCGTGGCCTCGCAGTGGTGATCGATGTGCGCCGCTTCGGGCAGCCGCTCTTCTACACTGCGCTTGAAGGCACAACGCCGGACAACGTGGAATGGGTCCGCCGCAAGTGCAACGTCGTCGCGCGCCTCCATTGCAGCTCCTACGCCGTGGGACTGCGCGAAAAAAGCGAAGGGCGAATCGGTCATCGAGGCCCAGGGGCTTTCGCTGGCCGATTACGCCACGCATGGTGGCTGCTTCCCGATCACTTTGCAGGGCGCAGGCATCGTCGGCAGTGTCACCGTCTCCGGCCTGCCACAGCGCAAAGATCACGAGCTTGTGGTGGAGGCGCTCTGCGGCGTGCTGGGCCGCGACTATGCTGCATTGCGCCTGGCGGCGGAGTAGTGCGAACAGCATGCCCGTTGAACCGCGCGCAGCTGCCCGTCAGGCAGACTTTGTTATCACCGCGATGAAGAAGCCGTCTGTTTGAAACGCGCCGGGCAGCAGGCGCAGGCAGCCTTCAGGCGTAATGCAGCCGCGCAGCCGCTCTGCGCCGGCAGTAGAGAGAATGCCTTCGCGCAGCAGTGCATCGATGCGCTCGCTGGCGGGAATCAAGCGCGCCTGCGGCATCTCCGCCAGCACGGCGGCTACCACCTGCTCGTTCTCCTCCGGCTCCATCGAGCAGGTGGAGTAGACAACGCGCCCGCCGGGCCGCACGGCGCGCACTGCGGCCGCAAGAATCGCCCGCTGCCGCTCAGCCTGGCGCGGCAAATCTTCCACGCGCAGCCGATGACGTATTTCAGGATTGCGGCCCAGCGTGCCCGTGCCGCTGCACGGCACATCGGCCAGCACAACGTCATAGGCGGATTCTTCTGCTAGCGCTGCTGCATCAGCCAGTCTGCACTCAACGCGCGCGCCGAGCGACGCCAGCCTCTGGCGCAGTTGCGCCAGCCGCTGCGGGCTTGCCTCGCAGGCCACGATGCGCGCCTGTGGATTGCGCTCGGCCAGAATCAGCGTCTTGCCGCCGGGCGCAGCGCAGCAGTCAAGAATTGCGGCGCCGCGCCCCGCCAGCTCCGCCACGAGCTGCGAGCCTTCATCCTGCACGCGCGCGCGGCCTTCGCGCAGGGCAGCCGTCGCCGTCACATCGCCGGAAGCCACGGCACGCGCGGCAGCCAGCAGTGCGCCGGGCTCCAATGCAATGCCGGCCTCGGCGAGCTCCCCTTCTGCAGATGCATCTGCCACGCGCACAGTGAGGCCAGGCTGTCTCTGGCCATGGAGACGGATGGCCTGCGCCGCCTCCGCCCCGTAAAAACTTGCCCAACGCTCCACCATCCACGCGGGGTGAGCGTCCACCGCCGCGTTCACTTCCGAAGAGGAAACCGGCGAAGCAGCCAGCTTGCGCAGCACGGCGTTTACCATTCCGGAGGCGAAGCGATGCCCGGCCTGCTTCGCCAGCTCCACGCTCTCGTCAATGGCGGCGCGGGCCGGAATGCGATCCAGATGCAGCAGTTGAAACGCGCCCAGCCGCAGGGCGATGCGCACTTCGTCGTCGAGTTTTGCATTGGGCCGCGCAAGCAGTGCATGCAGCGCGTGATCCAGTTGCAGTTGCCAGCGCAGCACGCCCAGCACCAGCGCTGTGGCCAAGTTGCGATCAGCAGGCGCAAGCGCGGAGACAGACTTGCCGCGCAGCAAATCATCCGAGTGCGAAGGGCCTCGCTCGACGGCGATGAGAATGTTGAAGGCAACCTTGCGCGCTGCAGAGACCGCGGACATGGCGCTCAACCCAGCCGCGCGCCGTGGGCCAGTTGCAGCCCGCGCAGAAACTCCGCCGCCCCGAGCCGCTTCTTGCCCTCAAGCTGCAACTCTGTCAGTTCCAGCCGCGTGCCCCGCGCGCACGCAACAAACAGGCGATGGTCCTCAATGCGAATCTCGCCGGGCGCTGCCGATGTTCCGCTCGCAGGCTCGGCCACATCCATGCGATGCACAATCAGCTTCCTGCCATCGAGCGATGTGAACGCCCCGGGCCAGGGCTGAAAGCCGCGCCAGCGATTCTTCAACTCAGCGGCCGTGTGCGCCGCAAAGTCCATGCGTCCGTCTTCGCGATCGAGCAGCGGCGCAAGCGTTGCCAGCGAGTGATCCTGCGGTTGGGGATGAATACTGCCGTCAGCCAGACCCGCCAGCGTTTCCACCATCAGCGGCGCGCCGGCCTTTGCCAGCACGTCAAACAAATCCGCCGCCGTCTGCTCCGGCGCAATGGGCAGTTGTTGCTGCAGCAGAATTGGCCCTGTGTCCAAGCCTTCTTCCAGCAGAATCGTGGTGTTGCCCGTGACGGTTTCGCCCATCGCCACCGCCCATTGAATCGGCGCGGCGCCACGATATTTTGGCAGCCGCGAAGCATGCAGATTGATGCAGCCCAGCCTCGGCAGCGCCAGCATCCACGGCGGAATGATGCGCCCGTAAGCCACCACCACAATCGCATCCGGAGCAATGGCCTCCAGTTCCGCGCGGAACTCTGCGTTGTTGCGAATCTTGTCCGGCTGAATTACGGTGAGACCCGCGGCCAGCGCGGACTGCTTGACGGGCGGAGCGACAACCTCCTGCGCGCGGCCCACGGGGCGGTCAGGCTGCGTGACCACCAGCGCAATCTCATGGCCCGCCGCCAGCAGCGCCTCCAGCGTGGGCACGGCAAAGCGCGGAGTGCCGCAGAAGACCAGTCTCACGGCCTTACCACGTGCCTTCGCGCTGCATCTTGCGGATGCGCCGCAGCACCATGTCACGCTTCAGTGCGCTCATGCGGAAGATGAACAACATGCCGTCCAGGTGGTCAATCTCATGCTGGAAGGCGCGCGACAGCAGCTCTTCGCCGTCCATCTCAAACCACTTGCCGGCCAAGTCCTGCGCGCGGATGCGCACCCTGGACGCGCGCACCACCTTCTCGCGAATATCGGGGAAACTCAGGCAGCCCTCTTCCTCGTACTGCTTGCCCTCGCGAAAGATGATTTCCGGATTCACGAGAACCAGCTTCTGCGCCGGGTCCTTGCCCATGCTCAGGTCGATCACCGTCACCCGCTTTGACACGCCCACTTGCGGCGCCGCCAGCCCTATGCCCTGCGAGGCATAGGTGGTCTCGAACATGTCCGCCACCAGCTTGCGCAGCTCGTCGTTGAATTCCGTGACCGGCTCGCCGGGCTGCTGCAGCACCGGCTCGGGATATTTCACAATCTTCAAAATCATTGCGGTCTTCTTAGTAGCTCCGTATCTGTTCGATGTAGCCATCGAAATTTCGTTTCATTTCCAGCGCCGAATCGCCGCCAAATTTCTGCTGGGCCAGCCCCGCAAGGGTCAGCGCCACCATAGCCTCGGCGGCCACGCCCGCGGCGGGCACCACGCAAATATCGCTGCGCTCGTAACTTGCGCTGGTCGCCTCGCGCGTATCAAAACGGACTGATTCCAGAGGCCGCCGAAGCGTGGAGATGGGCTTCAGGTAGCCGCGCACCACGATGTCCTCGCCGTTCGAGACGCCGCCCTCGATGCCGCCCGCATTGTTCTGCTCGCGCGTAAAGCGCGTCGGCCTGCCCGTGTCCTGGCTGGCGTAGTGGATCGGATCGTGCACCGTGGAACCGAACGACTCTGCCGCCACCACGCCGCGGCCAATCTCCACGGCCTTCACCGCCTGCAGGCTCATCACGCTCCAGGCCAGCAGCCCGTCCAGCCGCTCGTCCCAGTTGGCATAGGTGCCCAGGCCGG
>JAJYBT010000046.1 GCA_021778875.1 Acidobacteriota bacterium
GTCCCTTGACGGGCACAAGCTTGCCCGTCGGGAAGACGTTGTCGTAGTTATCGACCAGGGCAAGTTCCGAACCGGGGATGTGGATGCGGACCTGGGTGCGGTCGCCGGAGGGCAGGTTGAAGTAAGGGTGCCAGCCGATGGCGATGGGCTCGGCTTCATGGCCGACATTGTGGGCGACGATGCTGGCATCGACGGCGTCGGCAGTGAGCGTGATGGTGAAGTCGAGATCAGTCTTCGAGAGCCAGTGGCCGCCGAAGTCGCCTGCGTGAATGACGCCCGTCACTTCCTGGCCGCCGGGGATGTCCTTAACGCGGATGTCGTCGGTTTTCGCCTTGAGGATGAGGCCGTGCATGGCGTGGCGGACGGCGCCGGGCTTTTGGCCGACGTTGTTTGCGGGCAGCGTGATGGTGCGGCCCTGCCAGCTTGTGGTCAGCGTTTTGCCGTCAGCGGAGAGCTTGCCGATGATCCGGTTGGGATAGGGAAAGAGAAAGGCCGCGCCGAGCCGGTAGCCCAGATCGCCAAAGGCGTCGTCCTTCACGTCTAGCATTTCTTTGGCGGCGGCGAGACCAGGCGAGGCGAGCACGTTCACATTGCCCTTGCCGGGGAAGTTGGCGGTGACCTGCAGCAGCTCCATGCCGCGGCCGGGCGCGAGCGTGATGCTGGTGAACTCGGGTTTGGTTTTGCTGGTGACCGCACGGGTGAGGGTGACGAGCTTCTGGCCGCCGATCTCTGTGACGGCCTGGGCGTGGCTGGGCACGGCGAGGAAAACCGGCAGGGCGGTGAGAAATGCGGCGGGGAGAGCGGCAAGGGTACGCAAGAAAGGCTTCATCGGAATCCATCCCTGAGGGCGCAGTTGGATTTTCCGGCGGCGGCTTGGTGGCGCGTGGACTTTCGCGGCGCGTGAAAGCGTATTCCGGAAGCGGTCCTCATTCTACGCCAGCTGGCGGGCAGCGTAGCGGAGGTATACGACACACTGACCTACGGCTACAACGCGGACGACCAGCTTTCGAGTGAGACGTACGACGCGGACGGCAACGCGACGGCGGCGGACGGCAAGGCGTTCAGCTATGATTCGGAGAATCATCTTGTCGCGATGAACGGCGGAGCGGTGCAGATGCTCTATGACGGCGACGGCAACCGCGTGGCGAAGTCGGTCAGCGGCGTAGTCACGCGCTATCTGGTGGATGATCTGAATCCGACCGGGTATCCGCAGGTGGTGGATGAACTGAACGGCGGCGGCGTGGTCACGCGGACCTATACCTACGGCGTGCAGCGCATCAGCCAGAACCAGGTCATCTCGAACACGTGGACGCCGAGCTTCTACGGCTACGACGGCTTCGGGAGCGTGCGCCAACTCACCAACTCCGCCGGCGCGGTCACCGATACTTACGAATACGATGCCTTCGGAAACTCGTCCACGACCAGCGGCACCACGCCGAACAACTACCTCTGCCGCGGCGAACAATACGATCCGGACCTCGGACTCTACTATCTCCGCGCCCGGTATTACAACCCCACCACCGGACGGTTCACGAGTCGCGATCCGAAGGAATATAAGCCCCTCAAATCGAAGAACGAACCTGTCGATCCGGCAACTCTGAATACCTATGTCTATACGAGTAGCGATCCTGTGAATAGAGTTGATCCAAAAGGCCAGGAGGACCTAGAGGAAGAGGCTGGGCTGACTAGGAGTGTGGGGAAGATGGCACAAGGATTGAAATATCCAGCAAAGGTTATCCGTTGCGCCATCCACGCGGTGAAAGCTGATTTAGCGGGAGCATTTGAAGGAAATCCAGACGTACTCGTTGACCCGACGAACGGCAATGTGTACCTGCCGGGGTCTCTGGAATTTATCGGATGCCTTCTTGACTATATTCCGGAGGATTAGGAGCCGATATGGATCAGGGCAAATGGTTTCGTGCATCGTTAAGAGTGTCGGGGAATGCACTTCAGCCCGACGAAATTAGCTCTCTACTTAATCTCAAGCCAACGAAGGCGCATTTGAGAGGGGAGCCACGATCAAGTAAATCGAAGCTCGCGTGGAACAACTCTCTCTGGATGCTTCAAAGCCCGTTGAGTGATGAATGCGAACCGGTACAGCATCTGGAATGGTTGTTGAACTCTCTGGAGCCCAAGGCCGGGATTATTAAGGGTATCGCGAACAGATTCCACGTTGAGTTCTTTTGCGGCTTCTCGTCAGAGAGCGGGCAGGGTGGGTTTACTCTTGATGCGCAACTACTTCAGCGAATCGCCAGCCTTGGGATAGCCTTTTCGCTCGACCTCTATCCGCCGGAAAGTGCAGCGGAGGCGATAGCAGAGTAGGGGCGTCAGAGTGTAATGGCAGCGGTTGTTCCATCCCGCAGGCGTCCTCGGCTATTCCGGCATCGCCGACCACGCTTTGGATGGGGAAGATAGGGACACTCCCGTTTCGGTTGTTGCGGAGTACAGCAAAGTTACCGGAGCGGGAACCTGTTGAAAGCGAGCACGCTGAGTTACACTTACGACGCAGCGGGGAACCTGGCTTCGATGGCTTCGTCCAACGCAAACGGCGAATCTGTCAGCTACACCTACGACAGCCTCAACCGGCTGGCCACGGTGGTGGACAGCCGTCTCGGGACCACCAGCTACAGCTACGACCCGGCCAGCAACCTGGCCACGGTGACCTATCCCAACAGCGTGCAGACCACGTTCCAATACGATCCGCTGAATCGCGTCACGGGCATGTCCTCGCCGATCGCGGGCTACACGTATCAGCTTGGCCCCACGGGCAACCGCGCCAGCGCTCTCGAACAGAACGGGCGCTCGGTCACATGGAGCTACGACGGCGTCTACCGGCTGACCGGCGAATCGATCACGTCGGCTCCGAGCAAGAACAACGGCAGCGTCAGCTATGACCTCGACCCGGTGGGCAACAGGCTGTCGGAGAACTCCTCGCTGCCCGGCCTGCCCTCAGGCAGCTTCGGCTACAACGCGGACGACCAGCTATCGAGCGAGAGCTACGACGCCGACGGCAACGTGACGGCAGCGGACGGCAAGGCGTTCAGCTATGATTCGGAGAATCATCTTGTCGCGATGAACGGCGGTGCGGTGCAAATGCTCTATGACGGTGATGGAAACCGCGTGGCGAAGTCGGTCAGCGGCGTGGTCACGCGCTATCTGGTCGATGATCTGAACCCGACTGGGTATCCGCAGGTGGTGGACGAACTGAACGGTAGCGGCGCGGTCACGCGGACGTACACCTACGGCGTGCAGCGCATCAGCCAGAACCAGGTCATTTCGAACACCTGGACGCCAAGCTTCTACGGCTACGACGGCATGGGCAGCGTGCGCCAACTCACCAACTCCGCCGGCGCGGTGACCGATACCTACGAGTATGACGCCTTTGGGAACTCCTTCACGACGAGCGGGACAACGCCAAACAACTACCTCTATCGCGGCGAACAATACGACCAGCTTGCCATCTTCCCTCCAGGCGAGATAGAAATGCCCGCATTTGCTGCTGGTGGGCTCACCATTGAGAAGGATGAGTCTCGGGTCGGGCTTGCCATTCTTCCGGACAACAGGGGCGAATTGCCAGCGGTCGCCAAGTCGGCGATACTGTACGAGGTTGACTTGCTTATGACCATTGTCACTGTTCACGTTCTTCGTGCTCTATCCGTTTGCGAGTCGGATGATGCGCAGCGATTTTAGGCTGTTGGACAGTGAGATGGACAGTGGCGTCGATCGCTGAATGTAAGTGATTGAATATAAATGGCGGGAGTAGTTCAGTGGCAGAACGTCAGCTTCCCAAGCTGAATGTCGCCGGTTCGATCCCGGTCTCCCGCTCCACGGAACTAAGCGCGCGGCGTGCCCGCCGGAATCCCTGACAGTGCAGATGAACGATGGCGCGTCATTGCCTGGGAGTGCGCGGCCAGTCGCGCACGCACTGCAACCTGGAACAGACGAAGACGCAAGCTCCGCCTGGTAGGAGAACTCTGGCCGCTTCAGGTGGGGCGCGGCAGGCGCTCAGGCTGGCGCAAGAGATTGGAGAGACCGGGGATCGCTCGGCCGAATTGCGATTCGCGGATTGGCGCCCGTAGACTACTTCTACTGGAGGCGCGGTGGCTCGGAGCGGACTGGGTCGATTCTTTGTGAGCCACTCGTCAGTCACGATGCATTTCATTCTGGGATCTTGCGTCCGCTTCCTCCTATTGCTCGTGGTTGTGCAGGCGGTTGCGCTTGGGCAGTCGGGACAACAGCAGGTTGTGGCCGAGGTAACGTCTGCTCTTCGCCAACGGGACTTCGATGGCGCGCTGAAAGTGCTTGAATCGGCACTGCAGGCTTCTCCCGGCAATCCGCAGTTGAGAGTTCTGCAGGGCATTGCATACGCCGGTAAAGGGGATGGGAAGGAAGCGCTGGCGTCGTATCAGCGCGCGCTCAAGGATGCGCCGGACTACCTGCCGGCGCTCGAAGGAGCTGCGCAACTGGA
Source organism: Acidobacteriota bacterium (assembly GCA_021778875.1). Next base: position 4,469 of record JAJYBT010000046.1, read on the forward strand.
GTATGAGGCCGGCAGCGCGGATGCCATTCCGCTGCTTGAGCATGTGTTGCGGCTGAGGCCGAATGACGCCACTGCACACGCGATGCTTGCGGCGACGGCAGCCAAGAGCGGTGATTGCGCAACCGCTGTGAAGCATTTCGCAGAGAGTGGAGAGATGCTTGAGCGCCAGCCGGATGCGCTGCGCGCCTACGGCGTTTGTCTTCTCAAGCTGAAGGAAGACGACAAGGCTGCCGGCGTTTTTCAAGAGCTGGTGGCCGCCGCGCCTGAGGATGCGCTCGCGCGGCGCGATCTGGCGGCGGTACAGTTTGCTGCCGGACATGCGCAAGATGCGTTGACGACGATCAGGCCGCTGCTGGATGGGGACCCGGATGTGAACACGCTTCACCTGGCGGCTGATGTGTATGAGGCCAACCAGGACACTCCGCATGCGGTGCAATATCTGCGCGCTGCCATTGTGAAAGAACCGAAGCAGATTCCCCTGTACGTTGATTTTGCCGAGATTGCGCTGAACCATCAGTCGTTTCAGGCTGGAGTGGCCATGCTCGACACCGGACTGAAGCTGCAGCCGGAGGCCGCTCAGCTCTACCTTGCGCGCGGGGTTTTGTATGTGCAAATGGCACAGTATGACAAGGCGGAGGCGGATTTCGCAAAGGCCGAGCAGCTTGATCCGAGTCAGGGGATGAGTGCGGCCGCGCAGGGAATGCTTGCCGAAGAAAAGAACCAGGGCAATCCCGAGAAGGCGCTTGCGAGGGTGCGCGCGGAACTGGCAAAGAAACCTAACGACGCATTTCTCTGGTATCTGCAGGCGGCGATTATCTCGCAGAAATCGCCTGATCCGGGCTCGGCGGAATTTGCGATGGGTATTCGATCGGCGAAGCGCGCCGTTGAATTGCAGCCGACGCTCACAGCCGCGCACAACGTGCTGGCCAAGTATTATCTCGACTCTGGCGAGAATGCGCTTGCGGCAAAAGAGTGCGGGCTCGCTCTTGAGGGCAGCCCGTCGGATCAGACGGCGCTCTATCACCTTGTGCAGGCGCTTCGGAAGACGGGGCAGACAGCCGAGATTCCAGACGTCTTGAAACGGCTGGCGCAGGCGCGCCAGGACGCAACGCGCGAAGAGGGCGAGCGCAATCGCTACAAGCTGGTGGTTGATTCGACGGGCGCAGCGAAGTGAAGCGACGTGCGCGTACACAGCATCACTGTGCAGCTTTACGATTCGCGAGAGCGAGGAGGATAATAAAGGCGTTTCCCTGGCCTCTTATTTATGACTCTTACCCGCCGTTCTTTTTTTGCTCTTTCGCTCTGCGCATACGCTGATCGGCTTGCGGGCCAGATGCAGGGCATTTCCTCACGCGATGTGAAAGCTCAGCAACGTCCGGCGCCCTCAGGCAGGCCGTTCCATGCGCAGTTTACAGATGTTGCGAAGCAGGCGAGTTTGACCGCGCCGGTCATATACGGCGGCATCGACCAGAAGAAGTACATCGTGGAGGCCAATGGGTGCGGTTGTGCCTTTATCGACTACGACAACGACGGATGGATGGATATCTTTCTGCTTTCGGGGACGCGGCTTGAGGGCGCTCCTGCGGGCGCGACGAACCGGCTTTACAAGAACAACCGTGACGGAACGTTTACCGATGTGACGGAGAAAGCGGGTCTGACCGCAGTTGGCTGGGCCAACGGTGTCTGCGTTGGCGACTACAACAACGACGGGTATGACGATCTTTTTGTCGCCAATTTTGGGCAGAACCGGCTTTACCGCAACAACGGCGACGGCACATTCACGGACGTCACGAAAGAGGCGGGCCTGCTGGAATCCGGTCCCGCGCGCTGGGGCGCGGGATGCGCCTGGGTGGACTACAACCGCGACGGGCATCTGGATCTGTTTGTCTCCAATTACATTCGCTTCTCGTTTGAGCATGCGCCTGTTCCCGGCGCGAGTTCCACGTGCAACTGGAAGGGAATCCCGGTGAATTGCGGTCCGCGCGGTCTTCCCACAGGGCGGCATCTTTTGTATCGCAACAACGGCGATGGCACATTCACTGACGTGACGAAGGAGTCTGGCATTGCCGCTGCAACGGAGAGCTATGGCATGACCGTGGTGGCGGCGGACTTTGACGAGGATGGCTGGCCGGACATCTTTGTGGCCTGCGATTCCACGCCAAGCCTTCTCTTTATGAACAACCACGACGGAACCTTTCGCGAGGAAGGCGTGGTGCGCGGTGTTGCGTTGAGCGATGATGGCATGGAGCAGGCCGGAATGGGAGTCGGCATTGGCGATTACAATCTCGACGGCCATCTCGACCTGTTCAAGACACACTTCATCGGCGATACGTGCGGGCTTTACCGGAACGACGGCAAAGGCAGCTTTGATGAAATGACGCGCGCTGCCAAAGTTGGCGTGGAAACGCGGTTTACCAGTTGGGGCGCGGGCCTGGTGGATCTGGATAACGACGGATATCCTGACATCCTGTTCGTCACCGGGAGCGTGTATCCGGAAGTTGAGAAGAAGCTGCCGCAATATCCCTACAAGACTCCGCGGGCTCTGTTCCGCAACCTGGGGAACGGCGCCTTTGAAGAACTGGAGACGCAGGGAGGTTCGGGGATTACCGCGCCGCACAGCAGTCGCGGCTGCGCATTCGGCGATTTCGATAACGATGGCGATCTGGATGTGCTGATTGTGAACATGAATGAGCCTCCTTCGCTGCTGCGCAACGATTTGAACCCGAAGCACAACTGGATCAAGTTCAAGCTTGAGGGCGTGAAGTCGAATCGCAGTGCGATCGGGGCGCGCGTGCTTGTGCACTTCGGGGGCAAAGTGCAGGCGCAGGCTGTTGTGAGCCAATCGAGCTACTACTCGTGCAATGATCCGCGGCTGCATTTCGGGATCGGCGACGCGAAGGAAGTTGACGTAGACGTTTTCTGGCCGAACGGGTTGCACGAGGTATTCCGCAAGCTCGCAGCGAACCAGCTTGTGGCGATACGCGAGACGGTGGGGATCATTCCAGGCAAGGGTTGGAAGTCATAGATTCTTAAGGATAAATCGGCATTCTAAATTGCTTTCCCAATAAAAAAGCTTGACAATTTTGCTGAAGCCTCACTATAAATGAAACCCAACCAGAAAGCGTTTCCTCGACTGGAAGCGCAAAAGACAACTATTCAAGGACTGGTAATCAGGAGGACACCATGGCCAGACGTCGCATGTCTTGCCGTCTAGCGCTGTTGTGCTTGATGCTCGCTCTTGCAGCGGCTCCAGCACTGGCGCAGTTCACTGCCAGCATCCAAGGCGTGGTCCAGGATCCAACGGGCGCTGGCGTGGCCAATGCAACCATCCACCTGACCAACGTCGCAACCGGAGTGTCAAAGGCCGGCGCGAGTGACGCCTCAGGCAACTATCGATTTGTCAGCCTCGCTCCCGGCAACTACAAGATCACAGTTGAAGCCACAGGCTTTTCCCGTGCCGTTGCGGACATCACGCTGCTGACGGAGCAAAACCTGAATATTCCGATCACTCTTACGGTGGGTTCGGTTAACGCAACTGTAACCGTAACCACTGAGGCACCCATTGTGGACACAGCTGACAGCCGCATCCAGATGACACTGGAGAACTCCGGCGTGGCGCAGCTTCCCATCGTGGGCCGCAACCTTGTGACACTTGTGACCATGGCGCCGGGTGTCTCCGGACTTGGAACGAGCTCCTCGGGCAGCCCCGCATCAGGCGTCGACAACTACTCGACCGAAGAGCAGGTGGATGCGAGCGCGAACGGGCAGGGCCAGAACAATAACCAGTATGTGATCGATGGTCTTGACGTGACGAGCGGCATCCGCCAGGGCGTGCTGAATCTGACGCCGCAGCCTGAATCCATTCAGGAGACCAGCATCCAGGTCAACACGTTCTCAGTGGAGCACAGCCGCGCGGCCGGATTGCAGACGATCTTCACGACTCGCTCGGGCACGGATCAGTTTCACGGGTCTGCAGCTGACTGGTTCAACTACCAGGGGATGTTTGCGAACCAGCATTTCGTGAGTTCGAAGACGAACCCCTATCAGCCGTTTCACTCAAACAATATGGACTTTGCCGTAGGCGGTCCGATTGTTCCCCACCGCAACAGCTTCTTCTATTTTGCGGTTGAGCCTCTGCGTTCATCGGCCAGTGCGGGCGGCCAGGTCACATTCGCCGATCCAAACTTCATTTCCTGGGCGCAGGCCAACTATCCGAACTCGGTCGGCACGCATGTGCTGAAGACCTATACGCCCTCGGGCATTGGCAATATTTCAGTGCAGCAGACGGCGGCCGACATTTTTGGTCCGGCGGCTGGCGGCTGCGGAACGACCGATGGACAGAACGGCGTTCCCTGCAATCTGGCGATGATCGACGTGGGCTCTTTCGGAGCGACCCAGATTCGCAACGGCACGCAGTACTTTGCCCGTATCGACCAGGGCTTCAGGAAGGAGCGCATCTACGTCAGCCTCTTCCGCACGCTGTTGCAGACGGGCGCAGCCTCGCCCATGCCGCAGTTCTCGGCTCTGAACAACACGTGGCAGGTTGCAGGCCAGGCCTCCTGGACGCACACCTTCTCATCGAACACGCTGAATGAAGCCACCGCGGGCATCAGCCGCGTGGAAGGCGTGCTTGGCATGGGCGCCAAGGACTATACCGTTCCGTCAATTTCCGTGAATGGCATCAATGCGGATGGCGGGCAGGCGTACGGCGTGGGCTTTGCCCAGGGCGACTTCATCCAGCACAACTGGCACTGGCGCGACGTTCTCACGCACGTTCGCGGCACGCACACGCTGAAGTTCGGTTACGAAGGCTGGTACGGAGACGACGTTGAACCGTTCCAGGGGCCGTGGTCGCAGCCGAA
>JAJYBT010000047.1 GCA_021778875.1 Acidobacteriota bacterium
CGCGACTGGCTCACCTTCGTCAAGAGCCCGCGCGCACGCAACAAGATCAAGCACTGGCTCAATGAGGATCAGCGCCGCCGCGCCGTTGAAATCGGCCGCAAGCTGCTGGAGCGCGAGGCCCGCAAGTTCAAGGTGCCCATGAGCCAGATTGACGACCAGGATCTGGGTCGCATCGCCAATGAATACGGCGTGGCCACCGCCGCCGACCTGCTGGCAACGCTCGGCCAGGGCAAGCACTCGGCCCACCAGGTGCTCAACAAGCTCGCCCCCGGCTTCGCCGCTCCCGCCGAGGCCGAGCCGGGCACAGAGACGAAGCCCGGCGAGACGCCCATGACCGACGCGGTGCGGAAGCTGCACCTCACCGGCTCTGACTCGCTCCAGGTCGAGGGGCAGAACGACCTGCTCGTCTATCGCGCCCGCTGCTGCAATCCCATCCGCGGCGAAGAGATCGTGGGATACGTCACCCGCGGCAAGGGCGTGGCCGTGCATGCGCGCAGCTGCCCCAATATTCAGAATTTGCTTTACGAGAGCGACCGCCGCATCGCCGTCGAGTGGGCCCGCGTGGGCGACGAGTCCGCTGGCCGCGTCCAGCGCTACCCCGTCAAGATCACCGTCTACTGCGACGACCGCACCGGCATGTTGAAGGAGCTCACCGCCGTCATCTCCGACGACGACACCAACATCCGCGGCGTCGATATTCGCCGCGATGAGAACGGCGAAGCCATCATCGAGTTCATTGTCGAGGCGGAAGACCTGCGCCACCTCAATCGCATGGTCCTCGGACTGCGCCGCGTCAGCGGCGTGCGTACCGTGCTGCGCACGCAGAAGATCTAGACCGCGCTCAACACCAGCTTCCCAATCGTGGCCAGTTGCATGTTCGACGTGCCTTCGTAAATCTTGCCCACCTTCGCGTCGCGATAATACTTCTCCGCCGGGTAGTCGCGCACAAAGCCATTGCCTCCGAAAATCTCCACGCACTGGCTCGCCACGCGCTCGGCCACCTGCGACGTGAACAGCTTCGCCATCGCCGCCTCGCGCACAAACGGCTGCCCCGCATCCTTCATGCGCGCCGCGTTGTAGACCATCAGCCGCGCCGCCTCAATCTCCGTGGCCATTTCCGCCAGCGTGAACTGCACCGCCTGAAACTCCGCGATGGCTTTGCCGAACTGGCGGCGCTCTTTGGCGTAGCGCGCGGCATGGCCCCATGCCCCCTCGGCCAGCCCCAACATCTGCGCGCCGATGCCGATGCGCCCTTCGTTCAGCGTCTCAATGGCAATCTTGTATCCCTTGCCCGGCTCGCCCAGCAGGTTTGCGCCAGGCACCTCGCAGTCCTCAAAGATCAGCTCGCACGTGCTGCTGGCGCGGATGCCCATCTTGTCTTCCTTGCGCCCGACCGTGAAGCCCGGCGTGCCCTTCTCCACCAGAAAAGCCGAGATGCCGCGATAGCCTGCCGCCGGGTCCAGCGTGGCAAAAACCAGAAACAGCCCCGCCTCACGCGCATTGCTGATCCACAGCTTGCGCCCGTTCAGCCTGTAGCCGCCGTCCGTGGCCTCGGCGCGCGTCTGCAGCGCAAAGGCGTCCGAGCCGGAGCCTGCCTCGCTCAGCGCGTACGCGCCCGCCGTGTTCGCCGCCAGCCGCGGCAGCCAGGTGCGCTGCTGCTCCGCCGTGCCCCAACGCCGCATGGCATTGATCACCAGCGTATTGTGCACATCCACCAGCACGGCCACAGCAGGGTCCACGGTGGAGATGGCCTCAATCGCCAGCACGGCATCAAAAAACGTGCCGCCCGCGCCGCCCATCTCCTCGGGAACCTCAATCCCCATCAGCCCCAGCGCAAACAGCTTCTCCACAAGGCCTGCGGAAAACTGCTGCTCGTCGTCCATCTGCCGCACCAGCGGCGCAATCGTCTCCCCGGCAAACTGCCGCACGGTGGAGGAAAACAGCTTTTCTTCCTCAGAGAGCTGCGTGAGCGGGGGATGAGCAAGGGCGGTCAACGGAATACTCCTTCAGCCCTCGGAGTGTATCAAAACCGGCAGGCAGGCGGAGTCGCGCAAAAGAAAAGGGGCAGTCGCCGCGCGGCGACTGCCCCTTTTGGTCTGCGTGGGTTAGTTGATGACGAACGTGAACGTGGTAGAAGCCGTGAGGGCGGTGTTCGTTGAATCCTTACCCGTCACGGTGATGGTGTAGGTGCCCTTGGATGGATTCGCGACACTGGTGCCACCGCCGCCTCCGCACGCGGAGATGGTCAGCCCCAAAGCCACCAGCGCAATCACCCCGGCCACGCCGCGCAGCTTCTTCGAGTAGCGGGCCATGAACCCGGCCAGCAGCAGCCCGGCAAAAGCCAGCCCCGCGGGTGCAGGATTCGGCGCGTTGTTGCGCGAGGTTTGCTTCCCTATCATCGCGCGCATGGGCAGCATGTGGCTCTTGCCGCTGTAGTAGCCATAGTACCCGCCGCCGTAGCCGCCGGTATTGGCGTTGCAATCCATCGCATTCGTGTCCAACGTAAAGGTTGTGGTCGCCGCGGCTGTTCCACTCACCGAGACCTCGCCGCTCGAACCGTCCGGCGCAATCTTGGTGAAGTTGTAGCACAGGTTGGCGAGCGCGCTCGCGTTGGAGGCGGTAAAGCTGATGTAGACCGTGCCCGTGTAGCCGCCCGACGGAGTAAAGGTCAGCGTCTCCTGGCCGGAGGAACCCTGCTTCACCGTCAGCGTCGACGGAGACGCCGCCACCCTGAAGCTGGCTGTGCCCGTGCCTCCGCCAATTGTCACCGAGGCGGCGCCCGTTGAGGCTGCGTGAGTCGAGTCGCCCGCATAGTTGGCGACCACCACGTGCGCGCCCGAGGTCGTGAACGAGGTTTGATAGGTCGCCTTGCCGGTCCCGTCCAGCGTCGCGGTTGCGGTTGTGCCGCCACCGCTGAGGGTCTGATCGATGGCCAGGTTCACCGTGCCCGAGGGGATGGTCGATCCGGTGGACGAGGCCACCTTGATCGTGAAGGTCACGTTCGCGCCCGACGTCGGCGTTGCGGTTGACGGCGTCACAACCGTCGTGGTGTCAACCAGCGTGGCGCCACCGCCGGAGTTGGCTGGCCACGCGGTTGCAAGGCCGGGCAGTTGGACCGAGCCGAGGCCCGTCGCCAGATCGTAGCCCGCGCCCGCGGAGTAGCCCGCCGTGGACGTGCCGCAGTAGGTTGTCCCGCCAAGGCAGTTGTTGTTGCCGATCGTGATGTCGTGGAAGGCCGCCGCATACGTGGCGCTGTTCGAGGCCAGCGTATAGAGCGCCGGGTTGATGAGTCCCTGCCCGGTCGTGTAGTTCTTCTGCTGATTGATAAGAGCCAGCATGCCCGCAAACACCGGCGTGGCAAAGCTGGTGCCGCCGGCCAGCGTCAGGTAGTTGCCGCCCGAGGTGCTGTCGCGGAAGCCGCTGTTGCAGCTCGCCGCCTGTGCCGGGGTTGGAGGCGTTGCGTTCGGGTTCGCCGGCTGCCACGCGCTTGTGTCGCTGGTGCAGTAGAGATACGCGACGTAGTTTGGCGAGGAGTAGAGGGAGATGTCCGGCACATCGCGCACGCCGTCCGCGGGAATGCCGGGAACGTTCTTCTGCCAGGCTGGCTTCGTTTTGAAAATCGCGCTCTTGCCGCCGCCCGAGGCACTCAGGCCATAGGTGCTGGAGTCGTCGTTCCACGTGACCTCAGGCAGCCACTGCAGCGCAGAGGTAATTACGTCGCTGCTGGCCTTCGCCGTCCAGTACGCCGTGCCCGCCGAGTAGTAGTCCGGGCTGTAGGTGATGCTTGACGTGAAGTAAGCCGTGTTGGGATTGTTGATTTCCGTTCCGCCCACGCCGGTGACGTAAGGGCTGCTCGCCGGGTAGTTCACAGCCAGCGCCTGCTGCTGCGCCGTCGTCAGGCTGCTCACGCCGTTGCACGAGGTCGAGCCCTGGTCGCCCGAAGCAGACAGAATCGTCTGTCCCTGCGCCGCCGCCTGCTGGAAAACCGGCTCCATAACGTTCTGGTAATTCAAGTTGTTCCCGATAACGACCGTCTCGCAGGCGCCGTAGCTCACGCTGATGATGTCGCCGATCTTCTGGTCCACCGCGTAGGTGATCGAGTCAAACACGCCATTGCTTGTCGTGCTGTTGCCGGAGTAGACAAAGTAGATGTCCGCGCCGGGAGCCATGGCGCTCGACCATTCCAGGTCAAGATCGGACTCGCTTTCGTCGCCCGAGATGATCGTCGCCGCTCCCGTGCCGGGCACCAGCACCTTCGTGGGGTCCTTTACGGCCAGCCCGGCAGCCTTCTGGAAGTTCTCAATATCGCTGACCACGATGTCCGACTGGCCCATGATGGCGATCGTCTGCCCCGTGCCGTCAAAGCCGCCGGTCACCGTGCCGTTCGGGTCGTAGGCCTTCTTGATGTCCCCCGGCGCAAAGAACACATTGCCCGAGATGTACGACGTAAACGCCGGGTTCGCAACCGGAGCCACGCGCGCGGCGTGCATCGAGCGCGGCTTGAAGTCGCTCAGATTCCTCACGCCCTCGACCACGGGAGCAATCGCAGAAGGCATTGAGAGCGCCGATGCAGGGCCAAAGTGCGTTGTGCCGTTGATCTTGTAGAAATGCATCTGCGTCCGGAACGCCTGCTCCACCTGGCCCACGGTGCCGGAAAAGCGGATCATGTTCCGGCTGCGCGCCGTGTAGTCCACCTGGAAGCCCTGCTGCTGCAGCCAGACGCGCACCTTGTCGATGTCCGTCTGCGCCATGCCGAAGCGGGCCGCGAACTGGTCCGGAGTCAGCCACTGGTGATACAGCGGCGAGGCCGGGTTCTGCTGTGCGGCCAGCAGGGCCTCCAGATCAGCCTGCTGCGCTGCCGAACGGTTGAAGACGATGGCGATGCTTTCGAGGCGGGTGGCGGCGGGCATCGGACCCGCGTCAAACTGCGCCTCCATCTGCGGCCCGCCTTTCAGAGCGGACATTTCGTTGGTTACTTCAGAGCGAATGCGCGGCGCCGGAGCCTGCGCGGCAAAAGCCGTCGCAGCCATCGCGCAACCGGCAATCCATCCGCCTAACCGAAGCCACTTTTTCTTTGAGAGTGTAAGCATCGTATTCATAGCCATCCTTGTAAGGTGGAGCCTGTCAAGTCCAAACATGCTAGCACGGACAGATTGCTTCCGTACTCGGGAGTCGAGGAGCCTTGCCAAATCGCGCTGGAGTCATTTCCGGGGCAGAAATGAGAAATAAGCAAGGCAACGAACATCGTCCATCCGTCGCGCTTCGCCGGAGCGGCCTCCAGAAGAAAACACACCTATCTATTCATCATAGACACTGATTCTCGCTCAGAGTTGCCCGGAAGGCGTGCCACTTTCGTGGCATGCGAATAAGGCGCTCAGCAGGCGAAGGGCTCCGGGCTTACCAGTTCCAGGCTCGGCGCTGACTTGCGCGGCGCAACAAACCGGTCCGCGCGCCAGGCAATCGCAAGCCGCTCGCGGCCCAGCAGCTTGCGAATCTGGCCGCGCGCATGTTCGGTCCAGGGGCCGTTCCGGTCCAGGCGCACGTAGGTCTGCCAGTGCCGCAGCGCTGCCCGGTACTCGCCCTTGCGCTCATAAGCCAGCGCCAGGTTGTAGTGCGCGTCGGCGTAGTGCGGGGCCAGGGCCACGGCCTGCCGGTAGGCCGCTATCGACTCATCCAGCCGCTCCAGCTCGTCCAGCACGTTGCCCAGGTCAAAGAACGCCAGCACGTACCCCGGGTCCGCTTCCGTGGCGCGGCGATAGAGCGCCTCCGCCCGCCCGTACTGGCGCAGATGAAAGTGGATGGTTCCCAGATTGATGCAGGCCGGCGCGTACTCCGGGTCCCGCGCCAGAATCGTCTCATAGAGATCGATGGCACTCTGCTTTTCGCCGCTTTCCTCCGCCTGCACCGCGGCCAGAAACCGCTCCTGCACGCTCTGCGCGCTGGCCGGCTTGCGCAGAGCGCAGGGCTGCGGCGTCTCCGGGTCTCGCCCAAGCCGCTCAAAGTCGAAGAGAAACTGCCGCCGGATCGGATCGACCATCGCGCCCTCGCAGCGGAACGCAAGCCGCGTCCCGGTCCGCACCAGGCTCGCCTCAAGCATCGGATTCAAGAGGCCCGCCACGGACTGCATCGCCACAATTGTGTGCCGGATTGACGCCGCCGAAACGGACTCCTCGCGAAGCGCCCGCAGCGTCTTCAACTGCCTTAGATCCTGGAAGGTATAGGTCTGCTGAGAAGGAATGAGCCCGGCCCTTTCCCAACCCTGCAACTGGCGGGAACTGATCTGCAGTATCCGCAGTACGTCCTGGCGGCTATAGCTGGTCACTCTTCGATGCTCCCGTGGTGGCTCCGGCTCGGCGTCGGGTCTCGAACGGTCTGGTAGATCCCGAACCCCGGCTCCGATTCCGGAGGTTGCTCTCGGAACAGTTATGGAGGAACCGCTCTTGCTGCGATTATGCCAATATTATGCGTGGATAAGCAGGCTTCAATTGCGGCGACAACAAAAAGTGAGTGGATAACCCGTACCTGATTTGGTTCACGCGGCACATGGACGCGCCATTCTGTGGAAAAGCAGTCCCGAAAATCGACATGACACCACGAATGCCCGAAAGACTGTATGGAGGCATGGAACAAGGGTCATATTGTGTCTTCCGGGCCGCCCTTTTATGCTGGATTGAGAGTTCCAATGTGCGGCCGCGCCGGCGAACCCGGCTCGGCTCAATGAAAATGGACTGATCGCATGGTTGAAGCCACCTTTCGCTTGTTATTGGGTGAGCATCCTCAGGTCCTGTCAGTGAGCGAGGGGATTGAGGCACTGCTGGGCTTCAAACCGCAAGACTTTCTCTCTGCCAGGGTCCATCTGCAGGACCGCATTCATCCCCGCGATTCTGAAATCGCGCGCAAGCTCTTCTCCACCGAAGACTGGAATGGCTCTCGTGGCTTTGACATCCGGCTGCGCCATACGGATGGACACTTTTGCCGCATGAGCGGCCTATGCGCAAAGCAAGCCGACCCCGGCGCCGGGCTTATCCTCCATTTGACCCTTCGAGATCCGAAAGACTCCCATGCCACACAGAATCACCAGACGCTTTCCACGGGCCTTCGCGCCCTTGAGGCAGAGGAGTCGCTTCGCGAAGCGCATAAAATAGCCGGTCTCGGCAGCTATGCGCTGGATGTCGCCACCGGAGCATGGTCCGCTTCTGAAGTGCTGGACGGGATTCTCGGCATCGGAAAGGACTACGATCGCACCGACGCAGGCTGGCGCGCCCTGATCCACCCAGACGACCGCGCGGCGATCCCCGTTCGCCTGGCCGATGCGCTCGATGGCGTGGACGCTTCCTTCAGCAGGGAATTGCGCATCATCCGCCCCGGCGACGGCGTCGAGCGCTGGGTGCTTGGAATGGGCAAAGTGGAGCGCGATGCGCAAGGCCGCCCCGCAGTCCTGCGCGGCACCATCCAGGACATTACCGAGCGCAGGCAGACCGAGGCGGCGCTGCGCGAGAGCCGCGAGCTGCTTCAGCTCTTCATCCAGCACGCCCCTGCCGCCCTGGCCATGTTTGACCGCGAAATGCACTACCTGGCCGCCAGCCGCCGCTGGGTCCAGAGCCACGGGCTCGCCGGGCAGGAACTCATCGGCCGCTGCCACTACGACATCTTTGCCGATCTGCCGGAGAGCTGGAAGCAGACCCATCGCCGCGCCCTGGCAGGGGAAGCCATCGAGGCCGGCGAGGACAGCTTTTGCCGCCCCGACGGAGCCCTCATGTGGGTGCGCAGAAAGGTGCATCCCTGGTTCACCGGCAGCGGCGCCATCGGCGGCATCATCCTTTTCTCTGAGGACATCACCCGCGAAAAGCAGGCCGATGAGCGCCTTCACCTGGCCGCCAATGTCTTCACTCACGCCTCTGAGGGCATTCTGATCACCGATGCCAGCGGCGTCATCCTCGACGTCAATGACGCCTTCACGCGCATCACCGGCTACTCCCGCGAAGAGGTGCTGGGCGAAAGCCCCAGCCTCCTGCGCTCCGGCCGCTACAGCGCCGAGTTCTATGCCGACATGTGGAACCAGCTCATCGAAAAGGGCAGGTGGTCCGGTGAAATCTGGAACCGCGCCAAGAGCGGACGCATCTACGCTGAGAATCTGAACATCACCGCTGTGCCCGATGAGTCCGGCAAAACCAGGCAGTATGTCGCAATGTTCTCTGACATCACCTCGATCAAGGAGCAGGAGCGCAAGCTTGAGCACGTCACCCACTACGATCTGCTGACCGGCCTTCCAAACCGAACCCTCCTTGCCGACCGTCTCCATCAGGCCATGGCCCATGCGCACCGCCGCGGCCGCATGATGGCTGTCGTCTGTCTCGACCTCGACAACTTCAAGGCCATTAACGATAGCCACGGGCACAATGTCGGCGACCAGTTGCTGACCGTCCTCACGCGGCGCATCAGCCACGTTCTGCGCGAGGGTGATACGCTCGCCCGGCTGGGCGGCGACGAGTTTTCCGCCGTGCTGCTTGAGCTGGCCGGAACCAACGAGAGCTCGCCGCTGATTCACCGCCTTCTGCGCGCCACCTCTGAGCCGGTGCAGGTGGGCGAGCTCACGCTGCCCGTGTCGGCCAGCCTCGGCGTCACCTTCTTTCCCCAGACCGACGACGTCGATGCGGACCAGCTTCTGCGCCAGGCGAGCCAGGCCATGTACCACGCCAAGCTCGAAGGCAAGAACCGCCACCACATCTTCGACCCCCGACTTGACCGCAGCATGCGCGGACACCACGAGGATCTGGGACGCATCCGCCAGGCTCTCGAAGCCAACGAATTCGTGCTCCACTTTCAGCCCAGAGTCAACATGAGCACCGGCGTCATTCTGGGCGCCGAGGCGCTCATCCGCTGGCAGCACCCCGAGCATGGCCTCGTGATGCCCGCGCAGTTCCTGCCTGTTGTCGATGGCGATCCGCTGGCCATTGCCATCGGCGAGTGGGTCATCCGCAACGCCCTCGCCCAGATGACGCGCTGGCGCAGGGACGGCCTCGACATTCCCATCAGCGTCAACATCGCGGCCCACCAGCTCCAGCAGGAAACCTTTGTCGAGCGCCTCCAGGCCCTGCTCGCCGAGCATCCGGGCATTGCGCCCTCCAGCCTTGAGATGGAGGTGCTCGAAAGCAGCGCCCTGCAGGATATCGCCAAGGTTTCCCAGGTGATTCGCGCCTGCAGTCGCATGGGAATCT
>JAJYBT010000048.1 GCA_021778875.1 Acidobacteriota bacterium
AATCCAGTCAAAGCCCCACTCCAGCGGCCGCACCACGCGATTTTCATCGCGCGTGGTCAGGCGCGTTTCCCACCGGTACATCCAGCGCGCGTAGCTCTCTCTCAGCATCGGGTTAGTTCAATTTTATCAGCGCATCCTGAGCGGATACAGGCAGAGCAGCGCGGCCCTCAGGCCTTCGCCGCTCGCTTCAGCGACCAGTGCTCAGCCCCAAGCCAGCCCACGCTGAGCAGCAGCATCACGGCAATCACGGTCTGCGAGATGACGCAGTACAGGCACCAGACCTGCAGCACATACTCCTCAATGAACGTGAGCCGCAGTGCAAACGCAAAGCCCGCAAACACCGCCAGCAGCAGCAGGAAACGCTGCCGCATCAGTGCCAGCCCGGCCAGCGCCAGGTAACCGGCAATGCCGATGATTGCCACCGGAATGTTGTTCATCTCGGCAAAGGGGCTGTGGTTGACCACGCCGCAATCCCAGCGGGCATTGATCGAGCACGGCTCCGTTCCCGTGGAGTAGTGGACCTGCAGAGCCAGCGCGGAGACAACCACGCCGGCCAGTGCGAGAAGAGCAATCAGGTATCGCATAGCGCTTACCTATGATGCTAAAACAATTCCCCGTCCGGCGCGAAACTTACCCGCCGGGACCACCGTCCGGCCAACGTACAGACCCCCCGGAAAGCAGTACCATGGATGCCATGGAGCATGCGGCAAGCTACGGTCCGCGCATCGCCTTCTTCGGAGGCAGCTTTGATCCTCCGCACCGCGGTCATCTGGCCATTGCGCGCGCCGCCCGCGCCGCTCTCCGGCTGGATACGGTCCTGTTTGCCCCGGTGGGCACGCAGCCGTTAAAGCCACTGGGCGCGACCGCCGGCTTTGAGCACCGCGTTGCCATGACGCGGCTGGCGATTGCAGACGAGCCCGGCTTTGCTGTCTCGCTGGCCGACGCGCCGGAGCCCGCGGGCAAGCCCAACTACACCATCGATACGCTGCACGCTGTGCGTGCCCAGTCGCCGCCCGGCGCGCAGCTCTTTTGCCTGATGGGCGCAGACTCTTTTCTGGGGCTGCGCCGCTGGCATCGCGGAGCGGAGATCCCCTTCGTCGCGCCGCTCATCGTCGCCTCGCGCCCGGGAGAAAGCCTCGCCGACCTGGCCGCCGTGCTGCCTGCGGGCCTGTCCATTGCGCCCGGCCCGGTGGAGCCCACACCGGCGGAGGTGGACGCATCAGCGGGAGTCGAGCTGCGCTGCTACACGCTGCGGGCCGCCAACGGCCGTTCCACGCCGTTCTACCTGCTGCCGGGGATGGAAATTGACATCAGCGCCTCCCACATCCGCCTGCAGGCGCAGGCCGCCGGAGACCGCTTCACCAGCGGCCACGAACTGCTGCCCAACGCCGTCGCCGAGTACATCGCCGCCCACCGTCTTTACCGATAAGTGCTGCCATTCTTGCACTCTGCCGCTTGCCGCCGCCCCGGCAACGGGCTACGATGTGCGTTGGAGAGCTTTTTCCACGTATGACTACCCCGCAAGCGCACGAGCATATCCGCCTACTGGTGCAGGCCGCCGCCAAGGTCTGTGAAGACAAGAAGGG
The DNA here is from genome assembly GCA_021778875.1 of Acidobacteriota bacterium. The sequence continues at coordinate 1,587 of JAJYBT010000048.1, forward strand.
CGAAGACACCCGCATCCTTGAACTCGACCCCATCGACTCCGGCCTGGCGGACTTCTTCCTGATCACCTCGGCCCTGAATGACCGGCAGGCCCAGGCCATTGCCGACGAGGTGGAGCTGAAGCTGAAGCGCGAGTTCAACGTGATGCCCAACTCCGTGGAGGGCCGCCGCCAGGGCGAGTGGATCCTGCTGGACTATGTGGACTTTGTGGTCCACGTCTTCCTTGCAGAGCGCCGCGCCTTCTACGACATCGAGCGCCTGCGCAAGTCGGCCCGGCCGCTGACGCCCGCCGAGTTTGACGAGGAGCTGAAGGCGATGCTGGCTGCAAAGACGCGCGCCGCCCGCGGCAAATCCGCCGCCAAGGCTCCGGCGAAGAAGGCCGTCGAGGCCACGCCGAAGAAGAAATCCGCCGCGCCGGCCAAGAAGGCGCCCGCGAAAAAGGCTGCGGCAAAGCCCGCTGCCGCAAAGAAGACTAAAAAAAGGGCACCAGCCGCCAAGCCTGCTGCTAAAAAGGCCGCCGCAAAAAAGACGGCTGCAAGCTCTGCGACAAAGAAAGCCGCCGCCCGGAAGTAGCCTTCCTTACCGGGGGCATTGCCCGGCCGGCCCGGTGACCGGGAATCGGAAGTAGACCTGAAATGAAAGAGGGACCTGAACGCCCAGGTCCCTCTTGCTGTTTCGCTGCCGCCATTCCCTGGCGCAAATGCATAGCGTGAATCAGCGGACGGTTACTTTACGCCTGCGGCAAGCGATCGCAGATCGCGCGCTCTTGCATTGTTTCCCGTGGCCTCGCATGCATCCGCCAGCGTGCGGTACAGATCCGCATTCGGCGGTTGCATCTTGATTTGCGCCTCCAGCAGCTGCTCCTCTGCCTTGGAGCCTCCCGTCACTCTCTGTGCGTTGGCAATTGCCAGCAACGTTCCGGGCGCTGCCGCAGTGCGGGAAAGGATTGGCTGCTTTCCAAGCGCGGCCAGCTCTGCAATCTGCCGCTGCCGGATGAGCAGGGCAGCTAGCTTATCCAGGGGACGCAGGTCCGAAGAGCTCTCCTTGAGGGCCATGCTGTACCACGTTTGTGCCGCGGCATCTGCTCCCTGCGCCTCAGCAGACATGCCGCGCTTCAAATCATCCACCGCAATGCCTTCCGGATCGTGCGGCCCGTAGGCGGTCCATGTGTCGACAAAATTTTCTGGCGGCTGCACATGCAGAATCATGGACGCATAGGCGCTTTCTCTCGATCCCGCGCGGGTTGCGCTCACCACCAGCATGTAGGTTCCCACGTCCAGGCTGGATGTATTGAGAGTCTTGCCCGTCAGCAGATTGCCGGCTTTGTCACTGTTTGCGGCGTCGATATCCTCGCTTTCCACCGAAGGACTTGCACTGGAGGTCGTTGCTGCCCCATACGTATAGCGCAGATGAATCTTGTCTGGCGCGGTGGATGCGGGGTCGCGGGGGCCAAGCCATAGTTGAAACACCAGCGGCAGGCGCTCCCCCTGAGACAAGGTGACCGTCTGTGCTCCGCGCGGGGTAAAGCGCAGGCGCGATGCGCTGAAGGGCAGTTCCCCATTCGGATCCGGCACGGCCGCAGGCGCCTTGTAGACCAGCAGGCTTGAGATGCCTACGGGCTTCGTGTTCACCGGGGGTACGGTAACGCTCGCATGTTGCTGCGCGGCAATATGGTTGATGTTGTTTGTGAGCGTGGTCACCAGCGTGTATGTGCCGGGAGCAAGCGGGATGCGCGCCTCCGCTGCGAATCTTTTCTTCTTCGCAATCTCAGCCTGCGCCGCAGTCAGATTGCCCGTGAGCCGATCTTCCTGTTCATACGCGGGTTTGCCTGCCGCGGTGGTCACGGTGGTGCGCAGCGTCAGGTCATAGTAATAGCTGCTGTCGGTGCGCTGCCCGATCAGCCGCGCGTCTGGCGTGCTTGTGGCCAGCAGATAGCTGAGCGTTTGGCGGTCAGCATCATCCCGAAATACTTCGTAGCTCAGGGACATGTTCCGATCCCCAAGCAGCACGCTCATGGTTACGTGCTCGGTTTGCCGATTCAGGTTCAGCTCATCCTGCGTCAGTGGATTGTCCGGCAGGCCGGCAATGGTGGAGAGCAGTACATCCGAAGAAAGGCTCGGCGAATAGTCGTCGAGGCTGACCGATTCGCCGGGAATCAGGCAGAGCGATGTCTTGGCAACCTCGTCTCCCAGCGACTTGCGCAGGGTTTCCAGGCTTCGCTTCTGGTCGTTCATGGCCTCAAGCGTGGAAACCAGCCGCGCCGGACCGTCCTGGTAAGGGGAGTAGAGCGTGTAGGGCTCGCCCAGGCTTCGCTTGTAGAAAAGCAGATTGAAGTAGGGTGGCAAAGCGCGGCTTGGCGTCTGATAAAACCAAATCTCGATGGGCCGCACATTCCGAGCCAGGGGATAATTGACGACCTGCTGGGGAGGGCCAAGGATGATGTAAATGCGCCCTTGATCGGTTCGCCAGCCATCCTGCTGCGAGATGCCGCCAAAGTGCTCATTGGCATACGCCAGCCGGCGATAGTGCTCGTCCTTATAGGTATTTACATCGGAATTGGGATCCGGATTGCGAATTGCCCAGAACACCTTGATAAAGCTATCGCGCTCTGTGTCGGTCTGCAGAGAAAGAAACTCCTTTCTCTCGTTGCTGCTGATGATGTAATTGACCTCTTCGGTGAGCCAGTGCCGGTACCGCGGAGGCAGATCTTTTGGCCGAACGGCAGCTTGCGCAACGGAGACAAAGGAGAGCAGAACGAGAAGCCAGACCAGAGGACGGGAGAAAGTCGAAATCAAGAGACGAAACTCCAGTTGAAATACGAAAGGGAGAGAGGAACTCTCTCTCCCTTAAGGTTAGATTCTATCAACCCCTAGAACTCGAAGCGGACTGTTGCACGAGCATAAAACGGTCCCTGGAAGCTCGTCGGGCGGCCGTAGTCCCTATCCAGTGACGGAGAAGAACCAACGACCGGGTAGCCGGATGCGGGCTGCTGCGTGTATTGCACCTTGCCCGTGATGAACTGGGAGTTGGTCACGTTGAAGGTATCCAGCGCCAGCTTCAGCACCTTGCCCTCATGCAACGGGATCGCATACTCACCCTTCATATCGAGCTGTGCGGTTGACGCCGTACGGCCTGCCGCGCCACGTCCGCCGATCGGCACTTCGCCCTGATTCAGATAGGCCGGATGATCGCCCAGCAAGCTGAGCGGGACACCGGACTGTCCGCGAAGACCCAGGCCCACGGTGAGGCCCTTGGCGGCGTGAACGAACGGGCTGTCGGCACCGACCGTGTAGCTCAGGAACAGGTTTCCAACGTTCCTGCGGTCCGTGCTGAGGAAGCCCGGCTTGAACTGGTCGCCCAGCAGGCCAAGTGCGCCGGTGGTGAAGTCAAACAGCGAGCTGATGCCAGGGTCGGACTGTCCGTTATCGTTGCGGTACGCGCCTTCATAGTTGCCAAAGAGCTTGGCGAAACGATAGTTGACCACGGCCAGCCAGTGGTTGCTGAAGCGCTTATCGAATTCCAGCTCGAGCGATTGGAAGCGGCGGATAGGCTGTGCAAAGCCATCCGGCTTTCCATCGCCAGGGCCGGCATCCATGGTTGCCAGGTTCAGGAAGCAGGCGCCGCCGATAGGAACGTTCTTGCCATTTGTCCAGATGCCGCCAGCGCTGATGTAGGTGTCGTTTCCGTAGGCGCAACCCGGAACAGGCGCGGTATAGTTGTCCGCGGTAAGGCCGGTGGGGCTGCTGAGGGCTGCACCGTTTGCCGCCTGGAACTGGGCAGGCGTATACGTGACCTCCTGCTCGTTCACGGCGATATCCGTCTTGGGGCTGGGATTGGCGATGCCGCCATTGTAGTTGCCGGAGATGGAAGAGGCTTCCGGCGACTGCGAGCCGATGTCTTCAATGATGCGTCCGAGGCGGCGGTCAATGTACCGCGCCTTGACGACCATTCCGTTCTTGATATCGCGCTCCACGCCCAGAACATACTCATCCTCGTACTCGGACTTGGTTCCGGGAATGATGCCTTCACCGGTGGAGGAGGAGAAGTTGGGACCGCCAAAGTTATGAACCACGCCGCTATTGTCGGTGTACTTGGGCAGGTGGTTCAGGTTATGTGCCGCGTCGGGAACAATGATGAGCTGATGATTGCTGTCGATCTCAGGAGCGAAGTAGTACGCCGTATCGTCCTGTTCGTTGCCGAGCTGGCGGTTGGCCGCATCGAGGGGCATGGCCCAGTAGTTGCGGCCGTAGTTGAAGAAGACCTTGCCCTTGCGATCGCCGAACGGATCGACGTTGATGCCCATGCGGGGCGACCAGTTGCCGGTGAAGGGATACTTCATCAGCGTTCCACCAATGCGCTGCTCTTCCCAGCGCAGGCCGGCATCGATGGTGATGAAGCGATTCATCACGTATGTATCGTTACCGTAGGCTGCATGGTAGCGGCCGATGGAGTTCACCTTGAAGCCGACATACGTGCCGCGGTACACAGAGGCGTAGACGCGCTCGTTGTTCCATATGGGGCACTGGGTGCAGGTGTTGTCGTTGCTCCAGTTGCTTGGATTCTCGGCCGTATTGGGGTTGGTGTTGGTGGCGAAGACCCGGAAGGAGGCGTTGGTCAAAGCGCCCACTGCCCTGGCCGGAATGTTGGTGTAATAGTCGCTCAGAGTCTCATTCATCGCATTCTTGGCCGGAATGGCATAGAGCGAACCGGAACGCGTGGGCTCGTAGAGGAAGTTGGTGTGGTCGTAGCTGTAACCCACCGAGAAGGTGTGATCGCCGAGGAAGTGGGCCGTCTTCTGCGTGTCAAAGGAGAGGCTGTAGGTGTTCTCCTTGGACGGAGCATAGTTGCCGAAGCCGGTGTTGACCGTTTGTCCGCCCTGCGGCAGGAGCGACTGGTCACCGATGAAGTACTGGTTGAGGAACGGTGATTCGTTGAAGTGGTCGTAGTTGTATGCGAAGGACGCATCCACGATCCAGGACGGGGTAATCACTCCATTGACGCGGAAGAAGGAATCGCGCGAACCGTACTGGAAGCTGCTCAGCGAAGAAGGAACGTTCGCGGTTGAGAGCGTGTTCGGCACCATGTTGTGGCGGGAGGGATCGCCAAAGCTGGCCGCTTCAAACTGCAGCTTGGGGCTGAGCTGGAAGGTCAGCTTTCCGGCCCAGCTCAGGGCCGTAGTGCTGAACGCGTAAGGACCGTGCGTGACGACAGCAGGACCAGCCGCGGGCGCGCCCGTGTAGGTGAAGAACGGGTCAGCCTTGGCGATGGTCTGGTCGAGCGAAGGGTTGAAGGCTCCGAAGAAGAAGATCTTGTCTTTGTAGTGAGGGATGTAGCCGCCGAACTCAAGCGCCAGATCGTAGTGAGGAGTGGACAGCGTAGCGGCTGGGCTCGTCTGCAGGTAACCGAACTGGTAGAACTGCTTCTGATCCGCATACCACGCACCGGGACCGGCGTAAGCCGCGATTGCCCCGTGGTAGGCGTTTGAGCCGGACTTGGTGACCATCTGGATGATGCCGCCCTGGGCCTTGCCATACTGGGGCTCAAAGCCGTAGGACTTGACGTCCACTTCCTTAATAAAGGCCAGATTGATGCCGGTGCCCAGGGATCCGTGATTGACGTTGTAGGTTCCCAGGCTTCCATAGGCCTGGTCGGTGATCGTAACGCCGTCCACCACGTACAGGTTCTCAAGGCCGGTGGAGCCGCCGATGGAGGGGTTGGAAGCGCCCGGGCCGGCCTGGTTCGGAGTGCCGGCTACCTGTCCGGAAGCTGCGCTGGGGGCCGCGTAGAAGATGGCACTCACCGCGCGCGGCATCGGAATCATGTTGTAGAACGTGTCGGTCAGGTTGGAGTCGATGGAGGTAGATTGCGTGTCGATATTGACGGCGGATGCCGATACCGTAACCGTCTCCTGCGCACTGCCCACCGGCAGCGTGATGTTCAGGAGGGATGAAACGTTGACGACTACTTCGTTGTGCGTCGAGCGAACTGTCTTGAAGCCGCTCTTCTCAACCGTGACTTCGTAATAGCCGGGAACGAGGCCAGCGATGCTGTAGTGCCCCATCGTATCTGTCCGGGTTACGCGCGTTCCCTGCGGGCCTTTCACAGTTACCGTCGCATCGTTCACAACCGCAGCGGTCGAATCAACAACGGTTCCATTCAGGCCACCGGTAATCGACGTCGACTGCTGAGCAAGCAGTGGCATAGCCGCCAGAGGAACAAACAGGAGCAGCATGCGCAATGCCAAAGCAGGGTATGTCCTGAGCCAACGAATCATGAATATCTCCTCCACCGCGAACACATTCTGTGAGGATTTCTCCGCGCTCAGCATCCTGGAGACTCATCGGATAAGCATCGGCGGCGTCCTTCACACTATCTGGTGCCTTTGCTTCACGGCTCTCATGCTGCTACCGTTCAGCAGCCAGAAAACAATACGAAAGTCCGTCAGGATGAAACCTTGCTTCACCCGCACTGATTGTCGTTTTGCTTAGTAGCACGAATTCCTATGCATTTGTCTTGCCAATCTTGAAAGTTCAAAGAATTTTCCGATATATGCAAGAAACTAAACAGTATTGGTGCTTTTCTCCGGGCGAGAAGAAATCGTTTGTCTATGAAAAACAGTAGCAATTCCCTTCTGTCTATGAGAAATCCTAGAACTCCGCAACGGGTCTTTCTCCGGGCGAAAGGCTCGGGTAAGTTATCCTCCTACCCATGCGCCTTACGTTGGCACATGTGGGTGTTCGCTTCGGTGCGAAAGACCCCTTCGATGCGCTTGCCGGGATGTATCTTGAGCGTTGCTCGATATTTGCCGGTTGCGGCGCGGAGGCCTTCAAGACCGAGCAGGCGCTGCTGGAGTGGCTGGACCGGCAGCAGGGGCGGACGCCGGTGATCGCCGTGCTGCTGGACAGCCGCGGCCGCCAGATGACCTCAGAGGCCTTTGCCGCGTGGCTGGGCGCGCGGCGCGACGAAGGGGCGCAGCATGTGGTGTTTGCCATTGGGCCCGCCAGCGGATGGTCCGATGCGGCGCGGGGCAGGGCGCGGTTGCTGCTCTCCCTGGGCAGCCTGACGATGGCCCACGCCCTGGCCCGGCTGGTGATGGCGGAGCAGCTTTACCGGGCATGTACAATCTTGACTGGCCATCCGTATCACACAGGCCATTAGCGGCAGGCTGCATGCCTGCATGGCTTCAACGGAATCCCCACTGTTTGCTTGCATGGAACGCTATGACCGACTCCCGACGCGGACTGATCCTGATTAACACCGGGCCCGGCAAGGGCAAGACGACGGCTGCCCTGGGCACGGCACTGCGCGCTGTTGGCAACGGCATGCGCGTGCTGATGCTGCAGTTTCTGAAGGGCTCCTGGCACTACGGCGAGCTGGACGCGGCCAAGGCGTTTGGCGACAACTTCGTGCTGAAGCAGATGGGCCGCGGCTTTGTGAAGGTGGGCGGCGCCGAGACCGATCCGGAGGACGTGCGGATGGTGGAGGCGGCCTGGGCCGAGGCGCGGGAGGCCATCCTGTCGGGCGAGTAGGACCTGG
>JAJYBT010000049.1 GCA_021778875.1 Acidobacteriota bacterium
GAAGGCAAGGCCGAGAGTCCCAGTCGCGCCCGAGTAATTCATGACAAAAGCCATCGAAAGAACAGCCGAGATTGTCAGGATAGGCAGGGCCAATTGTCGCGCCGAAGCGAGGATGACCCTGACAAAATTGCTGAGCGGCATTCGCAGAAAAATGGCCGACAGCATGCTCGCGAACATACAGGATGTTCCGCCCGCGGATAGCAGGTTCAAGTTGAATACCGCCGGGTAAGGAGTGGGCTTTTGCAAAACGGGCGGCATGCGGAGAATGAGATTGTGCAGCGCAGGCCATCGCACGGCGAACGTCGCAAGGTCCAGAACGGCCTGGAGCGGCTTGAATCCCCAGAGCAGGACGAGGATGACCAGAAAGATATACGGCATCCATCCGGCGAGAATCTGCCCTGCCGTATGAGAGGGCGCTGCCGATTCCTTTGACGATCCTGTCGTCGCGGGCTCGAATGGATGCCCTTCTGCATAGCTGTTATGGCTGTTCTTCCGTAGCAGTGTACGCGCTCGCGGACGCCAGAACCTGAGCAGAACGACCACTGCGCCCATCGCCGTAAATGAGCTGAGGATGACGGTGAGCTGAACGTTGATGTAGTTGGAGACAAAGTATTCCACTCCCCCAAACGTCAACCCCGCAACGAGCAGGGCAGGCCACACCTCCATCGCTGAGGTCAGCCCTCCCATGGTGATGATCATGTAAGCAGGCAGAATGACCGCGATGGGAGCGCACAGGGTTCCCACCGCGCCGCTCAACTTATCGAGCGGAAGCCCGGTAACGCCCGCCAGGGTGATGATGGGGATGCCAATTGCGCCAAAAGCGACGGGGGCAGTATTCGCCAGCAGACACAGGGCGGCGGCATAGTAGGGCGAAAATCCCAGTCCCACCATCATGGCCCCCGCGACGGCTATGGGGGTTCCAAAGCCCGCTGCACCCTCAATGAATGCGCCGAAGCCGAAAGCAATGATGATCGCCTGGATTCTCAAGTCGGGAGTCAAAGACCCAATGGAATCCTTGATCACCGCAAACTTTCCGGTGGAGACCATCACATTGAAGAGCACGATTGCCCAGAACACGATCCAGGAGATGGGGAACAGTCCAAACGCAGCTCCATATCCTGCCGAACTGAGAGTGAGCTTCAACGGCATACGATATCCAGCCAGGGCGACAATCAGGGTCGCGCCGAGGCCCCACAGCGCCGCCAGCCATGCCGGCTTCCGCCTTACCCCCAGGAGGAAAAGCAAAACCGCCGTTGGGAGCGAGGCGATGACTGCGGAAACCAGCAGGCTCTGCCCCCAGATGGAATAGCCCTGCGCCCAAACTGTCTGCATGTTTCTGTCCTCGGCCGTCCGTTTCGCTTTGCAGAGCAGCGTTCATCGCACGCCCAGTTGTGCGCCAGCGCGCCGTGCAACTGCCCACATGTCGAAAATTGCCTTGCAGTGCTGATACCTGCAAGCCGGTTCCCGCCTGATGCTCTCGGCTTCTGAGCCGGCTCAACAAATCCTGGCAATACAAACGCCTATAACCATAGCCGAGCAGTTACGGTCTGCGCCACGGGAAAAACAGCATGCCGACCGCAAGCCGCATCACGTAATCTGTTGTCCTGCATGCTTTCCCCAGGCCACATTGCCGAACTGCGCGACGCCGTTGGAGCCGGCGGCCTGATTACCGAGCAGAGCCAGTTGCAGACCTATGAATGTGACGGGCTCACGAACTTCCGTGTGCTGCCGGGCGCTGTGGTGCTGCCGCGCAACGCACAGCAGGTACAGGCGGTTGTGCGTTTCTGTGCGCGGAACAAGGTTCCCTTCGTCAGCCGCGGCGCGGGCACCGGGCTTAGCGGAGGCGCGCTGCCTGCCGCCGGCGGCATCGTCATCAGCCTGGCGCGCATGAACCGCATTCTCGATGTGGACATCGCCAACCGTCTCGTTGTCGTGGAACCCGGCGTCATTAATTCGCATGTCACCCAGCGCGTCGCCGCGCAGGGATATTTCTATGCGCCCGACCCATCGTCGCAGTCCGTCTGCACCATCGGCGGCAACGTGGCGGAGAACTCCGGCGGCGCGCACTGCCTGAAGTATGGCTTTACCGTCACGCATGTGCTGGCGCTGGAGGTGGTGCTGCCGTCAGGCGAGCTGGTCCAACTGGGCTCGCCCACGCTGGACGCGCCCGGTTACGACCTGCCGGGCGTCTTTGTCGGCTCAGAAGGCACGCTGGGTGTAACCACGAAAATCACGCTGCGCATCGTCAAGCGCCCTGAAGTGGTGCAGACGCTGCTGGCTGCGTTTGATTCCATCCAGGCCGCGGGTCAAACTGTGAGCGACATCATTGCCGCCGGCATGCTGCCATCGGCGCTTGAAATTATGGACGCGCTGTCCATTCAGGCCGCGGAAGCTGCCGTGCATGCTCACTATCCCGTCTGCAATGGCCTGCTGCTCGTGGAGCTGGATGGTCCCGGTAGTGAAGTCGAGGCGCTGATGCGCGATGTGCAGGCACTGTGCCGCAACAACGGCGCGTGGGAGGTTCGCGTGGCGCAATCGGAGCAAGAGCGCGCCCTGGTCTGGAAAGGGCGCAAGGCCGCCTTCGCCGCCGTGGGACGCATCTCGCCCAACTACATCGTGCAGGACGGCGTGATTCCGCGCACCGCGCTGCCACGCCTGCTTGCAGAAATCGACCGCATGGCCTCGGCAGAAGGCCTGCGCGTAGCCAACGTCTTCCATGCGGGCGACGGCAATCTGCATCCTCTGGTGCTGTATGATCGCGCCATTCCCGGACAGGAGGAGAAGGCGCTCGACCTCTCCTATCGCATCCTGCATCTCTGCGTGGACAACGGCGGCTCCATCACCGGCGAACACGGTGTAGGCAAGGAAAAGCAGGAGGCGCTCGGCTACATGTTTTCCGAGCCGGACCTCGCCACCATGCAACTGGTGCGCTGCGCATTCGATCCGGAAAGCATCGCCAACCCGGACAAGGTCTTCCCGCGCCCGCGCCTGTGCGCGGAAAAGACGGGACCGTATACGCCGCATCCCTTGGAGACGGCCGGCATCGCGGAGTTTTTCTGATGAGCCCATCCGCAGCATTGACGCTGGAGCAAGGCATGGCTCATCTGGCCTCTATCGTTGGGCAGGAGCACACGCGTCTCCACGGCGAGACGATCGTTGCAGCTCCCGCAGACACGCAGCAGATTGCCGAGATCATGCGCTTTGCCGATGCAAACGGACTTGCCGTGACGCCCACCGGCAGCGGCGCCAAACTGGGCTGGGGGAATCCGGTTTTTCCGGATGTGCAATTGAACACGACACGCCTGCATGCCCTCCGCGAGCATGCCTGGCAGGATATGACCTGCACCGTTCAGGCCGGCTGCTCCTGGGCCGCAATGCAGGCTGAACTCGCACGGCATGGGCAGATGGTCGCGCTCGATCCGCTCTGGCCGGAGCGGGCCACCGTGGGCGGGATTGTTGCCTCCAATGACAGCGGCGCGCTGCGGTTGAAGTTTGGCGGCCTGCGCGACCTCATCATCGGCATGACCCTCGTGCTTGCGGACGGCACCATCGCGAGGACCGGGGGCAAGGTGGTGAAGAATGTTGCCGGCTACGACCTGCATAAGTTGATGACCGGCAGCCTGGGCACGTTGGGCGTGATTGCTGACGTGAATTTTAGACTGCACCCGGTAGAAGACCACGCGCGAACCTGGACTGCCGTCGCGCCCGATGCAGCGGCATTTGCCGCGCCGCTCCACGCTCTGATGGATTCGCAGATGACACCGTCCTGCGTACAACTCCGCACATCCAGACAGGAATGTGCGCTCGATGTCCGCATCGCCGCCCTGCCCGCATGCCTGGACGAATATGTGACCCGGATGCAAGACATCTTCGGCCAGATTGCAGTATCCGAATCAGGTGAACCCGTCTGGCAGGCGAGGCAGCAACTCTTTGACAAGAGCGATGCGGTTGTCCTGAAGATCTCCGTGCTTCCCAGCGAAATCTGCGCCGTGAGCAACGAGTTGCAGCAAGGTGCGGCCGCGGATGGACTGGAGATTGCCTCCGTAGCCCAGGCGACGGGCTTGATGACGATTGCTCTTTACTCCGCGCCGGACGCCGCGACTGCGCTGATTGAACGCCTGCGCGCGCGGGTGGCGGCCTGCGGCGGCAGCGTGGTCGCGCTGCAGGTCCCGGATGGCTTGCGCGGAAGGATTGACGTGTGGAATTGCCACTCCCGCGCGCTGCCGCTGATGCGGGAGATCAAGCGCCGCTTCGACCCCAATCGCATTCTCAACCCGGGCCGCTTTGTGGGGAATATCTGACATCCATGCCACACACCATTGCCCAGGAAGATACGCACCCTTCAAGCTTCGACGCTCATCATCCGCCGGAGCAGAAGCACATTGACGAGTGCGTACACTGCGGCTTCTGCCTGCCCGCCTGCCCCACATACGTGCTTTGGGGCGATGAGATGGACTCGCCGCGCGGGCGCATTTACATGATCAAGAAGGCGGCTGAAGGCCAGGCCCCGCTCGACAGCCGATTCCGGCAGCACATGGACAACTGCCTCGGCTGCATGGCGTGCATGACAGCTTGCCCATCCGGCGTGCAGTACAACAAACTCATCGAGCCAACGCGCGCGCAGATCGAGCGCAACCTTCCGCGCAGCCTTGGCGAGTCGCTCTTTCGCAAGCTGCTCTTTGCCACGTTTCCGCATGCAGGGCGGCTGCGCCTGCTGGCGCTGCCGTTGCGCTTCTATCAGAAGAGCGGTCTGCGATCCCTGGTGCGCGCAACCGGAATACTGAAGTTGCTGCCGAAGCGCCTGGCGGCGATGGAAGCGCTGCTGCCCGAGGCGCCGTCGCATCTATTCCACAGACTGCCCGCAACTGTCGCACCCCGAAACGACCGGCGGCGCCGTGTCGGCATGCTCAGCGGATGCGTGCAGCAAGTATTTTTCTCCCATGTGAACGCCGCCACCGCGCGCGTACTGGCTGCGGAAGGTTGCGAAGTGATCATTCCCCGCGAGCAGCAATGCTGCGGCGCGCTGATGCTCCACTCTGGAATGGAAAGCGAAGCGGCCGCTCTGGCGAAGAAGATGATTGCCGTTTTCGAAGCTGCGGAGGTGGACACCATTGTCATCAACGCAGCGGGCTGTGGATCGACGATGAAGGAGTACGGTTATCTGCTGCGCGACGACCCGGCGTGGGCTGCGCGCGCGGCGGCCTTCTCCGCAAAGTGCAAGGACATTTCCGAAATTCTGTGCGACCTTGAGCCGCGGGCGCAGCGCCATCCGTTGAAGATGCGCGTTGCCTATCATGATGCCTGCCATCTGCAGCACGCGCAGGGCGTCCACGAGCAGCCGCGCCGCCTGCTGGCAGGAATTCCTGAACTGGAAGTTGCCTTTATCCCGGAGAGCTCTCTCTGCTGCGGCTCTGCAGGCGTCTATAATCTGCTGCAGCCTGAGACGGCCAACCAGCTCGGCAGCCGCAAGGTGGACAACCTGCTCTCAACCGGTGCGCAGGCCGTGCTCTCTGCCAATCCCGGGTGCCTGCTGCAACTCATGAACGGCCTTCGTCAGCGCGGAGCGAAGGCCATGCCTTCGTTCCACATGGTGGAGCTGCTGGATGCATCCATCCGCGGCATCTCTACCGCTGACCTGCTGCGAAGCGACAAAGAATCGCGCATTGAGGCAAACTGAAAATCATGATTCTGCATAACCGTGAATCCGAACTGCTGTCTGCGGCCGAGTTGCTGCTTGAGGCTCGCCGCACCGCCACGCCCATTGCCGATTTGCCTGAGCCGCTCAAACCCGTCTCAATTGAAGAAGCCTATTTCGTGCAGGACGCGATGGCTCGCACCATAGAAACTGAGCACGGCCACGGCGTGCGCGGATGGAAGGTTGGCGCGCCTGCGCCTGACGTCACGCCGATTTTCGGCCCTATGCCTTTCGCGTGGATTGCGGATGACGCCTCTGTTTTTTCCGCGCACCGGTTTCGTATGCGCGGCCTTGAGGCGGAGATTGCCTTCCTCATTGGCCGTGATCTTCCGCCGCGCGCAACACCTTACACCCGCGATGAGATAGTTGCCGCCATCGCAAGCTGCCATCCTGCAATCGAGGAGCTGGAAGCCGGGCTTGTCGATCCGTCGAAGGTTGCGCGGCTCACCATGATCGCCGATATGCAGATGCATGGCGGATTTATTCATGGCCCGGCTGTGCCGGACTGGCAGCGCATTGATTTCGCCAAAGAGTCGGTGGCGCTGGCTGTGGACGGCAGCGTTCGCGTGGAGCGCACCGCATCGAATACAGCAGGAACCGACCTGTTGCGGCTGGTTCTCTTTCTGGCCAATGAAGGCGCGGCGCGCACAGGCGGCCTGAAGAGAGGAAGCTGGATCACCACAGGAAGCTGGACCGGCTATACATTAGCCTCAGCCGGATCTGCGGTGAAGGTTCGCTTCTCCACAGCAGGCAGCGTGTCGCTTCGTTTCGCATAGAAGGAGTTTCTGCTATGACTGTTGCCCTCGATCTTCCCGGCGTTCAAGTTCTTGCTCCGGTGAGCGAACGCTTTGCTGAAATCCTCACGCCGGAGGCGCTTTCCTTTGTCGTCGATCTGCAACGCAACTTCAATGAGCGCCGTAAGGCCCTGCTCATTGCGCGTCAGGAGCGGCAGAAACGGATCGATGCAGGCGAGAAGCCCGCGTTCCTCGAGGAGACAAGGTCTATCCGCGAGGCCGCGTGGACTGTTGCGCCGCTGCCTGCCGATATCCTCGACCGCCGGGTGGAGATTACGGGGCCTGTTGACCGCAAGATGATCATCAACGCGCTCAACTCCGGCGCGAAGGTCTTCATGGCCGATTTTGAGGACTCGAGCACGCCGACGTGGAACAACCTGCTCGACGGCCACATCAATCTGCGTGATGCCATCCGCCGCACCATCACCTACTCCGATCCGGCCACAGGTAAGCAGTACAAGCTAAATGACAGGCCCGCCGTGCTCTTCATCCGTCCGCGCGGCTGGCATCTGGAGGAGCGGCACATCCTTGTCGATGGTGAGCCGATGTCGGGCTCCATTTTCGATTTCGGCCTTTACTTCTTTCACAATGCCGGGGAACTAGTGGCGCGCGGCAGCGGCCCTTACTACTACTTGCCGAAAATGGAGAGCCATCTTGAGGCGCGGCTGTGGAATGACATTTTTATCCGCGCACAGGAAAAGATTGGTTTGCCGCAAGGCACCATCAAGGGCACGGTGCTCATCGAAACCATTCTGGCCAGCTTCGAGATGGACGAGATTCTCTACGAACTGCGCGATCACTCAGCAGGGTTGAACTGCGGCCGATGGGATTACATTTTCAGCTTCATCAAGAAATTCGCGAACGATCCGCATGCCGTGTTGCCCGACCGCGCGCAGGTCACCATGACGACGCACTTCATGCGCAGCTATTCCAAGCTGGCCATCAAGACATGCCACAAGCGCAATGTGCATGCGATGGGCGGCATGTCCGCCTTCATCCCCATCAAGTCCGACCCGGTGGCCAATGAGAACGCCATTGCGCAGGTGCGCGCCGACAAAGAGCGCGAAGCCGGTGACGGCCACGACGGCACCTGGGTTGCGCATCCCGGCCTGGTGCCCGTTGCGTTGGAAATATTCGATCGCCTGATGCCCCAACCCAACCAGATTGCAAAGCAGTTGCCCGACTACAATCCCACCGCCGAAGATCTGCTCCAGGTTCCAGCAGGTGAGATCACGGAAACCGGGCTCAAGCAGAATGTAGCCATTGGCCTGGGGTATCTGGAGGCATGGCTGCGCGGCATCGGCTGCGTACCGCTCTTCAATCTGATGGAGGACGCCGCCACCGCCGAGATAAGCCGCGCACAGCTCTGGCAATGGGCGCACCACAAGGCAAAGCTCGCTGACGGCAGAGTCGTAGACCTTGCACTCGTTGAAGGCATGATTGCCGGCGAACTTAACCGGCAAAAGACAGCCGTGGATGCCGCTCGCTATGCCGCGTATGAGAAAGCGGCGGAGCTCATGCGCGAGCTGGTTCGCGCGCCAAAGTTCATTGAGTTCCTGACGCTGCCTGCCTATCAACGCGTTTTGCAGGACGAGAAATTTGCCGTGGCATGAATCGGCGCTCCACATGACTTATGCTTGCGACATCGCGCACGACCGCTCTTACCGCTGCTTCTTGCGCCCCTTCTCCAGTCTGGATATCTTTGTGAAGCAGCTTAAGCGATTTCCGGAAAGACACCCATGGACGTTCTACAACAACTCTTCGAGCATCATTTTCATGTGCAGGCCGAACGCGTTCAGGCTCTTCAAGGCCAGCTCGGCGGTTCTGGCCGTGCGATAGTCCGCCTGACCGGGGGACAATTCAGCGCAATTGGCATCGTGTATCCGGTGCGCGAGGAGAATGTTGCTTTCCTTGAGTTTTCCAGGCATTTCCGGCGGCACGGCCTGCCCGTTCCGGAGATCTATGCGGAGGATTTGAGCCAGGGCGCCTATCTTGAAGAAGACCTGGGCGACACGACGCTCTTTGAGTATCTCGGCAAGCATCGGAGTGGTGAGGCCATCGCGCCTGCAGCAATCGATGCGTATCGCAAGGTGGTTGCGACGTTGCCGCGCTTTCAGGTGGTGGCGGGCCGCGATCTGAATTACAGGGTGTGCTATCCGCGTGCAAGTTTCGATCGCCAGTCCATAACGTGGGACCTGAACTATTTCAAATATTATTTTCTGCGGCTCGCCGGAGTGCCATTCAACGAGCAGGCGCTTGAGGATGATTTCGGCAGGCTCACCAGGTTTCTGTTGAGCGCCGACCATGACTACTTTCTCTATCGCGACTTCCAATCACGCAACGTGATGCTGCGCGGCGGGCAGCCGTTTTTTCTGGATTACCAGGGCGGCCGCAAAGGGGCGCTGCAATACGACATCGCTTCTCTGCTCTACGATGGCAAAGCCGATTTGCCGCCGGAGCTGCGCCAGCAGTTGCTTGACTACTATCTCGATTGCCTTGGCGATTACATCAAGGTGGATCGCGATGCGTTCATGGAGCACTATTACGCGTACGTCTATGTCCGCATCCTGCAGGCCCTCGGCGCCTATGGTTTCAGAGGCTTTTACGAGCGCAAAGCGCATTTTCTGCA
>JAJYBT010000050.1 GCA_021778875.1 Acidobacteriota bacterium
GTGGGTCACGAGCAACGTCACGGCTCAAAGCACCGGCAACGGCATTATCAGCGGCTTCAAGATTGACCACAATACAGGCAACCTGGTTCCCATTAACGGCCTGCCGATTTCCTCGGGAGGCGCCAATCCCGGCCGCGCCCTGGTTCTGCCTGGGCAGCGGTTCATTTATGTGCTGAATCGCGGAGCCAACTCCTCGGGCGGCTCGGTGTGCACCACCGCGAACCCCTGCCAGAACGCGAACATCACCCAGTTTGCGATTGGCGGCAACGGTGTGCTTTCTCCGCAGGCGACCTTCTTCACGCAGGGACTGAACCCCTTCCGCATCGTTGCGGACACGGCGGGCAACTTTATTTACGTGCTGGACCACGATTCGCCGTCGAACGCCTCGTGCGCGCTGTCGCTGGGGTCGGGCGTGACCTCCTGCGGCGACGTGACGGCGTTCAAGGTCGATTCGAATACGGGCCGCCTGACCCTGGTGGTCAACTCCCAGGTGACCTCGGCGAGCGGCACAGCGCTGCCGTACTTCCCGGTTCCCGCCAACCCGCTCGATTTCGTGCTGGCGAATGGCTACATTCTTACGGTCAGCGGCACTCCGGCGACGGGCGATTCGGTCTTCCCGTACACCTATAACGCCGGTACCGGACAGTTGACGATCAACCAGAACAGCTCGCAGCCGCTGAACGTCACGCAGACAACGGGCATCATCGCCGCCGGGGGCAACATTTACGTGCTGGACAACGAACCCATCACGGTGGGCAACATCACCTCGCCGAGCCAGGTTCTTCCGTTTACGGTGGGCAGCAACGGCGCACTGCAGGCGATGACGGGCGGAGCAGTTCCGGATGACCCGACGCTCTCGAATCCGATTTATCTGATTGTCGAGTCCAAGGGCAAGTGGGTTTACCTGGCCAATCAGGGCAACAATACTGACCAGAACAACACGCAGAGCGGACTGGCGGGATATGTGATTGACCCGGCGACGCACCAGTTGAGCGAGATTCCGGGCAGCCCGTGGGGCACCGGAGCAGGTCCGCAGTGCCTGGTGGAGGACCCGTCCAACCAGTTCGTGTACACGGCCAACTTCAATGATTCCACGGTGACAGGCCGCGTCATCGACCAGAATTCCGGCGTGTTGAACAACCTGCCCGGCAAGGCCAACCGCAGTTACCCGCTGACGGGCCCGGCAGCGTGGTGCATGGTTTCCGGGCGCACGAGCTAAGGCGACGCACGGAAGCAGTTGAGACTTGGGCAGGGGATTTGCCGGAAGTTCCGGCCCCTGCCCCAGGTTCCGGAGTTTCCGGATTCCTGAGAAATGTAGTCAGGCCGCGGAGCGGTTGCAGGTTGAGCCGCAAGCGCCTGGATGACCAAACCTGGATTTTCAGGGCCGAAGTTCCGGTCCGCTGACGAAAGATGCGCATGAAGTTAAACAGATCGAGCCAGCTGGTGCTGGCCTCCGCGGTCAGCCTGCTGGCGTCAGGGTTTCTGTCTGCCTGCAGCTTTCTTACCGGCACGCTTACCGTGGACTTTGTGTATGTGACCAGCGCCCTGGCCGCGGGACCGAACCAGTACGGCGAGGTGGACGTCTTCGAGATCAACTCGGAGTCAGGCCGCATGCGCCAGATTCCGGCCTCGCCCTTCCCTTCGGGCGGCCGCAATCCGGTGGCTGCGACGCCTTCGGCGGACAACACCAACCTCTACGTGGTGAACGAGGATGACAACACCATCGTTCAGTTCGTCATCGGCAACGACGGCAAGCTGTATCCGCAGAACACGGTGAACACGCCCGGAGTCTTCCCGATAGCCGTCACGGTTTCGGGCAAGACGCTCTTCGTGCTGGACACCTATCAGCCATTGCCCACCTGTTCCCCCGCGGCGCCCTGCTCGGGCTCCGTGGCCGTCTTCCCGGTCAAGGCGGATGACTCGCTTGCCTCGCCTGTGGCCAACGCCAGCGTCGGCGGCAATTACTGGCCGCTGATTCTTCCGGGCAATCCCACGCACGTGATGACGCCCACAGGCATCACGACGGCGGCTTCGGGCGCCTATCTGTATGTGACGGCGTATGACTCGACCGCTGGCGGCGGTTACATTTTCGGCTTTGCTGTGAACTCCGACGGCACACTGACCGCGTTGAACTCCGGCGTGCCTTTTGCGGCTGGAAAGCAGCCCTATTCGATTGCGAGCGATCCGGCCGGCAACTATGTTTACGTGACGGATTACGCCAAAGCCAGCGTGATGAGCTTCCGGATCAATGCCGGCCTGCTTACCCCGGTGAGCGGCAGCCCGTTCCAGGCAGGCAACCAGCCGGCGTCGGTCGTGGTGGACGCCACGGGCAAGTATGTCTTTGTCGCCAACTCGCAGGACTCGACCGTATCGTCCTACACCAGCAACGGCGGAGCGCTGACCAGCGTGGGCACGTACACGACAGGAACGCAGCCGGTGGCCATCGGCATCGATCCGGCGCTGAATCAGTATCTTTTCACGGCCAACTTCCTGGGCGGCGACGTCTCCGGTTTCCAGGTGAACGCAAACGACGGCACGCTGCTGAACTCGCAGTTCTCGCCGTTCAAGGCCAACGCGCAGGCGACCGCCGTGGCTGCGATTCCGCACGGGAGCCAGACGAAGAAGTAGCCAGCGTTTGAACAGCCTGCCCGAGGCGCGGATCTGAAACGCCGCAAGACGGAGCAGGCCGGCAGAAATTTGGGCCCGATGCCGGGCCCGGTAGCAATACCCCGTAACGGGCTTTTACAATCAATACGGGGCAACTCAACCAGTTCTCATTGGGCTCGACACGGATGGCCCACGACGAAGGAAGCGCATGAAGTTCAGCAAATTGAGCCAGCTTTTTCTGGTCTCTGCCATCGGCCTTCTAGTGGCCACATTTTTGACTGCCTGCCAGCTCGTTACCATCGACTATGTTTTTCTGGCCACGGCCGGCACGGGAACCGGCGTCGACGGCCAGATTGAGACGTTCGCGGTCGACTCACAGTCCGGCGCGCTACGCACCGGCGCCGCGGCGGTTTCCTCCGGCGGCGTGAACCCGGTGGCGCTGGCCGTCTCCGCTGACCACAACAACCTTTACGCCGCGAACCAGGGCGACAAGACCGTGGTCCACTTCACGATTGCGGTGAACGGCACGCTGACAGCCAAGGACACGATCACGCTGAACGAGGCCCCGGTCTCGCTGGCGGTGAACGCCGCAGGGACTTACCTGTACGTTGTTTCCGGCTCCGCATCGGCCACGCTGACGGAATACGCGCTGTCCTCTGGGGCCATCGGGACGGTCACGGCGCAGCAGAGCCTGGTCCTGCCGGGCTTCGCAGGCGATACGATCATTCCCACCGCCGTAGCGGTGCTGCCCAACAACAACGCGGTGTATGCCACGGTGTATGACCAGTCTGCCTACAATCCCGGCGGCACAGTCACCAGCAATGCGCACCCCGGCTGGGTCTTCGGCTTCGTTGTCGGCAGCGGCGGCTCGCTGACGGCTTCCACGGCAAGCCCGTATCAGGCCGGCGTCAAGCCGAGCGCCCTGGCAGCCGACCCGACCAATCGCTTTGTGTACGTGACCGACTTCGCTTCTAACCAGCTGATCGGCTATGGCATCCAGTCGGGCAGCATCCTGAGCTACCTGATCAACGGCCCGTTCAGGACCGGCAGCCAGCCCACCTCAGTGGCGATCGACCCGCGCGGCTTGTACATGTATGTTTCGAACGCGCTGGATTCAACGGTCTCCGCCTACCTGATCGACCTGAAGACGGGCACGCCGTCGGCCGCGATCAATCCCACGGGCGCCTCAGCCAACTACTCGGATACCCAGCCTGTTTCCATCGCTGTCGATCCGGCGCTGGGCCGCTTTGTCTACACGGCAAACTTCCTGGGCAACTCCATCTCGGGCTTCCAACTAGACCCGAATGCGGGCACGCTGAAGCAGACGCAGGCGACTCCCTACCCCTCGGGGTCGCATCCCACCGCCCTGGCCATCGTGCCGCACGGCAACCACTCCTCGCAGTCGGTTACGCCGTAGCAGCCCTCAGGTCACACCGCACAAAAGCCCAGCCGCAACAGGCTGGGCTTTTTGCTGGCCGCATTCAGGATGCGCCGGTTCTGCGCCGCGTCTTTTACGCCGCCATCCATCGGCGCAACTGGCGCTGGGCGGGCTTCTCCACTGCATGGAGCGCCACCAGCGCCAGAGCAATCAGCAACACATAGCTGATCCAGGGGTCGAAAGTGTTCAGGCGCAGCCGGTTGAGGATGTGCGAATCGTGAATCAGGTTCCAAAGGTTGAAGTGGAGCAGATAGAGGCAGTAGCTTGCCTCGCCCACAAAGACCAGGGGGCGCGCGCCGAGCGCGTAGGCGAGCACGTTGTTGCCGGCAAGCCCCAGCACGATACAGCCGAAGAGGGGCATCAGCAGGCCGTCGTGGAGCATGGGGTACGGCATGACCGGCCCCAGGGAGAGCACTCCGAAGGCGAGGGCGAAGCCACCGGCGCCAAGGATCAGGCGCAGGCGGCCGCTGCGCGGCACCAGCTCGTCCAGCTCAGCCAGCAGCACGCCAAAGACGAAGCTGGCCAGATGCGGCAGCGGCGTGTACTTGAGCGCCTCCAGCCACGGGCCGTAGCTCCAGCGATCGGGGTGGGCGATGCCGTCGGGCTGATAAATCATGTAGAGCGCGCCGGGAAGCAGGCCCAGCATCCAGACACCGCTCATCTTCCACAGGTGATGACGGATGTTTGCGGGCTTCTGCCAGCGCGCCATCCAGGGAAAGATGACATAGAAGAAGGACTCGGCGGACATGGTCCAGGCCGGCGTATTGAGGAACGTGGCGAGCGACGGAATCCAGCCCTGAAGCAGGAGCGGCGTGAGCACTATGCCTGTCCAGAACATGGGGCGGGTGTGCGCGTGGTACTCCAGGGGAACGACCCACCAACTGAGCAGCAGGCTGAGCAGGTAGATGGGATAGAGCCGCGTGAATCGTGCCTTGTAGAAGCGGACCTTGTCCAGTTGCCCGGCGCGCGCCCTGGCGTTGTAGTTGTAGCCGAGCACGAAACCCGAGAGCAGGATGAAGTAGCTGACCGAGGCGTAGCCGGCATTCACGATGGGCGCGAACCAGCCGAACCATGCAGGATTGGAGAAATGGAAGAAGACAATGTTGACGGCCGCGAAACATCTCAGGCCTGTGAGAGCTTTCAACGGTGCTGGCTTGCGTTGTTCCACTGCCTTGTTTGACGACTCCGGCCGGCCCTACGCCGTAACCAGCGATCCGACTTTCTCGCCCAGCACCACGCGCCGGATATTTCCCGGCTGATTCATGTTGAAGATGATCATCGGCAAGTTATTGTCCTTGCAGAGGCTTACGGCCGTCAAGTCCATCACCTTAAGACCCTGGCGCAGGATTTCCATGTAGGTAATCTCGTCGTACTTGACGGCATCCTTTACCAGCACGGGGTCGGCGCTGTAGACGCCCTCGACCTTGGTACCCTTCAGCAGCACGTCGGCCTTGATCTCCATGGCGCGCAGGCTTGCGGCGGTGTCCGTGGAGAAGAAGGGGTTGCCGATGCCGGCGGCGAAGATGACCACGCGACCCTTTTCAAGATGCCGCACGGCGCGGCGGCGGATGTAGGGCTCCGCCACCTGGTTCATGAAGACGGCGGACATGACGCGGCACTGGACGTCGCGCTGCTCCAGGGCGTCCTGCAGGGCGATGGCGTTGATGACGGTGGAGAGCATGCCCATGTTGTCGGCGGCCACGCGGTCCATTTGTCTGGCCTGCTCGGCCACGCCGCGAAAGAAGTTGCCGCCGCCCACCACGATGCCGATTTCCACGCCCAAAGCGTGCACGTCGGCAATTTCGGCGGTAATTTCAGACACCTTGTGGGCGTCCAAGCCAAATCCGCGCGAGCCCGCCAGAGCCTCTCCTGAAAGCTTGAGAACGATGCGCTTATACATGCTTTTCTGAGTATCGCATACAGGCTGCATCTGGCGTCCAGGGATGACTGGCAGGCGCGGATCAAGCCGCGGCTCTGGCTTGCGATGTGTGGCTGGCAATCATCTGAGGCTGTAGAATGTGATACCTTCCCCGGAGGCCCGATTGATTCATAACCGCCGACTCCCGCCCGTGTGGCTGATGGGCCTCTCCAACAGCACGCTGGGATTCATTACGGGCATCGCCTTCTTCGTGTTACCGCAACTGATGGCGGACGAGCACGTGCCCGAGGCGAAGATTGCCGTGATGACAGCGCTGGCGATATCACCCAACTTCTGGGCGGTGGCGTTCAGCCCCATGCTGGATGTGCGCTTCAGCCGGCGCTGGTACGCCACCGTCTGGGCAGCTCTGGCGGGCATCTCAACCACGGTTGCGTTCCTGAGCCTGCATCATCTTGTGGTGCTGCAGGTGGCCATGGTGGCGGCTGTTGCGGCATCTGCTCTTTCTGGCGCCGCGCTCGGGGGCTGGCTCTCAAATGTCACACCCGAGCAAGACAAGAATGCGCTGAGCAAGTGGATGAACATTGGGCTGGTCAGCGGCACCGGCGTCGTGTCGGCGCTGGGCGGAGAGCTGTTTCGCCATCTGCCGGTCTGGCTGGCGGCAACGCTGATGGGTGCGATTGTCTTTTTGCCGACGGCGGCCTTCCTCGTGATTCCCGCGCCGGGGCCGGACAGACGGCTGGCAGGGGAGAGCTTCAGCCAGTTCAATCGCGATGTGCTGGCGTTGCTGCGCCGCCGCAAAGTCGTGGTGGTGCTGCTGCTGTTCCTTTCGCCATGCAGCTCGTTTGTGCTGCCTAACCTGCTGGGCGGCCTGGGGAATGACTTTCATGCATCCGCGCGGGCAGTGAGCCTGGCCGGGGGAGTGGGGGCCTTCATACCGGGCATCCTGGGCTGCTTTCTGTTCCCGTACATCGCCAGGCGGCTGCCGCTGCGCTTCTTCTACCTGGCCAACGGCATTGTGGGCAGCCTGTTCACTCTGAGCCTGATTCTGCTGCCGCACCTGACGTGGACCTATGCGCTGGCCCTTCTGGGCGAGTACCTGTTCCAGGCCGTGGCATTCTCCGTCCAGATTGGAATTGTGTTTGAAGCCATCGGGCCCAACAATCCGCTGGCCGCGACCACGTTTGCCTTTCTTACTGCAGCGACGAATGTTCCAGTCACATACGTGGCGCTGGCCGACGGGCATGCCTACGCCGGGGCAGGAATCACGGGGACGCTGCTGACGGACGCGCTGCTGGGGATAACAACCTGCGTGCTGGCGGGTATCCTGCTGGCGAAGTTCGATGCGCAGACACCGCGGGCTCCAAACCCGGCTTTTCTCGACACGCTGCAGGAGGAGAACTGAGCTGCGCGGACGGCTTCCTGCTGACGCCAGGGTGTGCGAGTTCCCTGCTTACCAGGCCGCGGGGAAGGAACTTCCCACTCCGAACTGAAACCGTGCTATGCTTGGCGCCTCCCCGATTTGAATCCCCGGAGGTGACCCTCGTGAGATTTCACAGAATCAGCGTGGCCTTGCTCTGCCTTTTGTCGGCAGGAATCACTCTGAGTCCGAGTCCTGCCGCACTTGCCCAAAAAGAAGCCGGACATGCGAATAGCCCCAGCAAATACCTTTACTTGAGCAACGTGGAGCTCAAGGCCAACCAGAGCGGCGCATACGCAAAGCTCGAAAGCGACGAGGTGCAGGCTCTGCGCGGCGCCAATGCCCCGAGCCACTACTTCGCCATGTGGTCCATCACAGGAGGAAGCCGCGTTCTCTACATGCACGGGTTTGAGTCCTTTGGCGAGATGCAAAAGGCACACGACGATACGGCGGCCATGTCCAAGCTGGAGGAAACGCTGAGCGCGGACAACGCAGCGGAAGCGCCGATGATTGCGGCCCGTTCCAGCAGCATCTACTCCTATGAGAAAGACCTCAGCCTCGGGAGTCCCATCGACATCTCGACGATGCGCTTCATGCGGATCATTCTCTTCCATGTCCGTCGCGGTCATGGCCAGGATTGGGAGCATACCGTGAAGCTCATGATCAAAGCCTATCAATCGTCGCTTCCCGAAGCGCGCTGGGCCATGTTCGAAAAGATGTATGGCATGGGCAGCGACAACGTCTTCATCCTCGTTACCCCGATGGAGTCCCTCTCTGTCGTGGACACGATGCGCGAGAACGGCAAGAAATTCCGTGACAGCGTGGGCGAGGATCAGCTCCAGATGCTGAGGAAAAGCCTGGCTGCCGATGTTGAATCGTCCGACAGCAACCTGTTCGCATTCGCCCCGCGCATCAGCTATGTGCCTGACTCGTGGGTCACCACTTCGCCCGACTTCTGGGGCAAGAAGTAGACAGCCTCACACATCGATCCGAAGAAAAGAAGGCCCGGAGCATCCGCTCCGGGCCTTCTGCTACCTGCTGCTGATTGTCCAGGTTATTCTGCCGCGGCTTCGACAGCCTTGGTCTGGGCGACGGTCCAATCGGGCGCGCCGACCTTGAAGCGGGCGAAGCGGCGGATGGTGATGTTTTCACCGAGCTTGCCGACCTTCTGCGCGATCAGTTCCTTGATGCTGATGGACTGCTCCTTGATGAAGGGCTGCTCCAAGAGGCAGACCTCCTCGTAGAACTTGGCCATCTTGCCTTCCACGATCTTCTCGATGACCGGTGCGGGCTTGCCGGTGGCGGCGGCCTGCGCGCGATAGATTTCCTTCTCGCGCTCCATGTCCTCGGGGGTCACGTCTTCTGGCTTGACGTAGCGGGGATCGCTGGCCGCGATGTGCATGGCGATGTCCTTGAGCAGGTCCTGGAAGTCCTCGGTGCGGGCGACGAAGTCGCTCTCGCAGTTGACCTCGATGAGCACGCCGATTTTGCCGCCGGCGTGGATGTAAGTGCCTACAGCGCCCTCGTTGGTGGAGCGGGCAGCCTTCTTCTGCGCGGAGGCCATGCCGCGCTTGCGCAGCACGACGAAGGCATCCTCGATGTGTCCCTTGCTCTCCTGCAAAGCCTTGAGGCAGTCGCCCATGGGCGCGCCAGACTTCTCACGAAGCTCCTTTACCAGCTTG